>JBCBZW010000073.1 GCA_039815145.1 Pseudomonadota bacterium | reverse complement strand
TCGGAGACCACCACGCTGTTCGGTTGCAGGCCACGACAGGCGGTCGCCAGCACCAGCAGGTAGGGGCGTCTGGCATTGATCAGGATCATGCGATCGTTCAAGGGCTCGATCGAGCGCACACGATTCCAGCGCAGCGAGTCGACCGGCTGCGAATCGGGTGGTACCAGGACCAGGTCGCGGCGTCGTGCGGCGTCCGCCGCATCCGCGCTGGTGGCGCATCCGCTCGCCAACACGGTGACGAGCAGCGCCGCAATGGCTAACAGCGTGAGGGGACCCGAGCGTCGTTGAGGAACGCTTGTCATGAATACTCCTGCGCCAGGTCGAGAGAACGTGCGCGTCAGGCAGCATCGGTGGACGCGCCTGCCCTACATCTTAGGACCCTGTAACGGTGTACCCGTTCAACGGAGTCGATCCCCGCAAGTGTACCGCGTGCACCCGGTCCCAGCGCGGGCGGGGGGCAACTGCGTCGGTTCCAGCCGTGTGCTAGCGTCGAGCCCATGATCCACGCCAGCGACTACTTAAAGCGCATCCTCACCGCCCGCGTGTACGACGTGGCGGAACGCACGCCGTTGGAGCCGGCGAGCGAGTTGTCGACGCGCCTCGGCAACCGTGTGTGGTTGAAGCGCGAAGATCTGCAGCCGGTGTTCTCCTTCAAGCTGCGCGGGGCCTACAACCGCATCGTCAACCTGGCGCCTGAGGAGCGCACCCACGGCGTCATTTGCAGCTCGGCGGGCAACCATGCGCAGGGGGTCGCGCTCGCCGCGCAGCGCCTCAAGCTGCGGGCCGTGATCGTCATGCCGCTCACCACCCCGCGGATCAAGATCGAGGCCGTGCGCCGCCTCGGCGGCGAGATCGTCCTGCACGGGGAGACCTACGACGACGCCTACGCTCACGCACGCCTCCTTGCGGAGCGCGACGGCTTGACCTTCATCCACCCCTTCGACGATCCGGACGTGATCGCCGGCCAGGGCACGATCGCGATGGAAGTCCTCGGCCAACACCCGGGCAAGATCGACGCCATCTTCGTGCCCATCGGCGGCGGCGGTTTGGCGGCGGGCATCGCCACCTACGTGAAGGCTCTGGCCCCGGACACGCGCGTGATCGGCGTGGAGCCGCGCGACGCGGCGAGCATGCAGGCGGCGCTCGCCGCCGGCGCGCCGGTCACCCTGGAGCATGTGGGCATCTTCGCCGATGGCGTCGCCGTGCGCCGGGTGGGGGATGAGACCTTCCGCTTGTGCCAGGCGCACGTGGACGAGGTGGTCACGGTCGACACGGATCAGATCTGCGCGGCCATCCGCGACATCTTCGAAGCCACCCGTAGCGTGGTCGAGCCCGCTGGCGCCCTGGCGGTGGCGGGCCTCAAGCGCGTGGTGGAGCGCGATCGCCTGCGAGAGCGCGAACTGGTCGCAGTGAACTGCGGCGCTAACATGAATTTCGATCGCCTGCGCCACATCGCCGAACGCGCCTCCATCGGTGAGCAGCAGGAGATGCTGGTGGCGGTGGAGATCCCCGAGCAGCGCGGCAGCTTCCTCGACTTCTGCCGTGCCATCGGCACCCGCAACGTCACCGAGTTCTCCTACCGCTACGCCGATCCCCAGCACGCCCGCATCTTCGTCGGCTTGGAACTGAGCGAGGGCGCGGCCGAGCGCGAACGGGTGCTCACGGGCCTACGCGAGCGTGGCTACCAGGTGCAGGACCTCAGCGACGACGAACTCACCAAGGTGCACATCCGGCACATGATCGGCGGGGCAGGAGAGCGCCCGGCGCACGAGTGCCTCTACCGCTTCGAGTTCCCGGAGAAACCTGGCGCGCTCATGCGCTTCCTGCAGGTGGTGGGGGGCGAGTGGAACATCAGCCTCTTCCACTACCGCAACCACGGCTCAGATCACGGCCGGGTGCTCACGGCCTTGCAGGTGCCGAGCGCCGAGCGTGACCGCTTCCACGCCCACCTCGATGACCTCGGCTTCCCCCGCTGGGACGAGAGCGACAATCCTGCCTATCGCCAGTTCCTGGCGCGGGATGCGGCCACCGATCAGCAGTCGTAGCCGGGCGACTCCCGGCTCAGGCGCCGCAGCAGGCAGGGCCACACGAGCTGCCCGCCGAGGCCGCGGGTGACCTTGTCGGCCTGGGCCTGCATGCCGTCGACGATGCGCTGATCCACCTTCACCACCTGGGCGCCCGCCAGCGCCGCGACCTGGATCGCGCAGGCGTTCTGCAGGTTGTACATGGCGAGGAAGGCGTCGGCGACGGTGGGCCCCACGGTGAGCAGGCCGTGGTTGCGCAGGATGTAGTGGATCTTGTCGCCGAGGTCGGCCACCAAGCGCTCGCGTTCGCCCTCGTTGACGGCGATGCCCTCATAGTCGTGGTAGGCGATGGAGGACAGCGCCACCACGGCCTGCTGGGAGATCGGCAGGAGGCCGTCACGGTTGGCGGAGACGGCCACGCCCGCCGTGGTGTGCGTGTGGAGCACGCAGTGCACGTCGTGGCGCGCGCCGTGGATCGCCGAGTGGATGATGAAGCCGGCTGGGTTCACTGGGTAGGGCGAGTCCAGCACCTTCTCTGCGCGCTGGTTCACCTTGACCAGGTTGCTGGCGCTCACCTCCTCGAAGAGCAGGCCGTAGGGGTTGATGAGGAAGTGATCGTCGGTGCCCGGCACCCGCGCGGAGATGTGGGTGAAGACCAGGTCGTCCCAGCGATTGAGGGCGATCAGGCGGTAGCAGGCCGCCAGCTCCACCCGGGCCTGCCACTCCTCGACGGAGACTTGCTCGCGTACTTCAGGATGGTGGAACTGACTCATCGCGGTGTCCCTCTTCTTGCCCGCAGGCGCCGTTATCGCGGCTCAGCTCGCTTGCAGGATTTCCAGCACCTTAGCTGGGTGATCAGCCGCCTTGGGCACGCGTTTCCAGTGCTTGACCACCTTGCCGTCCGGACCGATCAGGACGGTGGAGCGAATCACGCCCATGGTCTTCTTGCCGTACATGTTCTTCTCACCCCAGGCGCCGTACTTCTCCATTACCTTGCGATCGGGGTCGCTGAGGAGGGTGAAGGGCAGGTCGTACTTGTCGACGAACTTGCGGTGGGAGTCGCCGTCGTCCGGGGAGACGCCGAGCACCGTGGCGCCGGCGGCCTCGATCTCGCCCCACAGGTCGCGGAAGCCGCAGGCCTCCTTAGTGCAGCCCGGGGTATCGTCCTTCGGGTAGAAGTAGACCACCACGTACTGGCCCTTGAGATCCTTCAGCGCCACCTTGTTTCCGTCGGTGTCGCGCAGGGTGAACATGGGCGGGGCCTTGCCTTCTTCGATCATCGTCGCTCCTTGAATAGATTGAGCGTGCGCGACGTCGCGCACCGGTTGCTGGCACCGATTGTGACGGGCGAGGATATACCGGGCACTGCCCTCGGCGCACGGTCGCCGCTAGAATGGCCGCGCCGGCCCTTGAGGCACGTCGCCTTCGCAGCAACAGGAGCCGCCCCGCAGTGCCCTCGCAACGCTTCTATCCCCGCCTATTCGGCGCCGCGTGCGCCTGCCTGCTGATCCTGCTCGGCGCCGCGTGCTCGGCCCCCGAGGAGGGCGGTGCGGGCGAGCTGCCGCCGTCGGCCGAGGCCTTGGGGGAGAGTGGCCTGTGGGTGAGCGCACCGCTGCTGCGGCCGATGCCCGCCATGGCCATGGGGGCGGCCTACTTCACCGTGCACAACCGCAGCGGTCACGACGACCGGCTGCTCGCCGTGAGCGTGGCTCACGAGGCGGGGGCCGAGCCGGTCGAGGCCTCGCTGCACGAAACCCTGCTCGTCGATGGCATCTCGCGGATGCGCTCGCGTGCCGAGGGCTTCGCCCTGGCCGACGGCGCCGATCTCGTGCTCGCCCGCGGCGGCGCGCACGTGATGCTGAGCGGCGCCCTGGCGCCCGACACGCCCCTGGCGATGACCCTGCGCTTCGAGCGGGCCGGTGCCTTCACGATTACCGTCCCGACCGCGCAACCCCCCCAAACCTAGTGACGACCCTAATGCGGAGCTTCCATGGCTAAGTTCGTACCCGTCGAACCTTTCGACCTCGTCATCTTCGGCGGCACCGGTGACCTTGCGATGCGCAAGCTGTTGCCTTCGCTGTTCCATCGCGACATCGACCACCAGATCTCCGATAACAGCCGCATCATCGCCGTCTCCCGGCGCGAGATGAGCCACGAGGCGTTCATCGAGTCGGTGCACACGGCCCTGCGCAAGTTCCTGCCGGAAGACCATTTCGACGAGGCCGTGTGGCAGCGCTTCGCCTCGCGCCTGAGCTACCACGCGGTAGATGTGCTCGAGGAAGGTGGCTGGGACGGCCTGGCAGGCGCCGTCGGTGCCCACGCCGATCGCGTGCGCGTGTTCTACCTGGCCACGGCGCCGCAGCTGTTCGGCCCCATCGCCACGGCCCTCGGTCGCCACGAGCTGCAGCACGGGCAGACCCGCATCGTGCTGGAGAAGCCGGTCGGCAACGACCTCGAATCGGCGCGCGCGGTGAACGGTGCGGTCGGCGCCGTGTTCGACGAAGAGCAGGTCTATCGCATCGACCACTACCTCGGTAAGGAGTCGGTGCAGAACCTGCTGGCCCTGCGCTTCTCCAACTCCCTGTTCGAGCCGCTCTGGCGTCGGGGCACCGTGGACCACGTGGAGATCACCGTGGCCGAGGACATCGGCGTCGGCACCCGCGGTGAGTTCTACGATCGTACGGGCGCCCTCGTCGACATGGTGCAGAACCACCTGTTGCAGCTGCTGTGCCTGGTAGCGATGGAGCCGCCGGCGGGCCTGGATCCCGCGCAGATTCGGGGCGAGAAGCTCAAGGTGCTGCGCGCCCTGCGGCCGATCACCGAGCCCGACGTGGAAGCGCACACCGTGCGCGGCCAGTACCGGCGCGGTGCCGTGCACGGCGAGGCGGTACCGGGCTACAGCGAGGAGACGGGGATCCAGTCGAGCGGCACGGAGACGTTCGTCGCCATCAAGGCGATGATCGACAACTGGCGCTGGGCCGGCGTGCCGTTCTACCTGCGCACGGGCAAGCGCCTGCCGATGAAGACCTCGCACATCGTGGTGCAGTTCTCGCCCGTGGCCCACTCCATCTTCCCGCCCCAGACCGGGCGTCCGGAACCGAACCAGCTGACCATCCGCCTGCAGCCGGACGAGGGCGTGACCCTCTCGCTCATGACCAAGGAGCCGGGCCCGGGTGGCTTCAACCTGCGCTCCCTGCCCCTGAACCTCACCTTCTCCGAGCAGTTCCACCTGCGCTACCCCGACGCCTACGAGCGTCTGCTGATGGAGGTGCTGCGCGGTAACCAGGCCCTGTTCATGCACCGCGAGGAAGTGGAGTCGGCGTGGGCCTGGATCGATGGCATGCGCAACGGCTGGGAGCAGCGCGGTCAGCCGGTCGTGCCGTACGCGGCGGGCACCTGGGGACCGACCGACTCGGCCCTGCTCGTCGGCCGTGACGAACGCCGTTGGCTGGATCCGACCGAATGAATACGATAAGTAACCCGACGATCGAACGCTTCGACACGCGCGAGGAGGCCACGGCCGCCCTCGCCAAGGTGATGGCCGGAGCAATCGAGAGCGCGGTGGGCGCTGACCGTCGCGCCTGGGTGTGCCTGAGCGGTGGCTCGTCACCGGTCAAGCTGTTCCAATCTCTCGGCCAGCGGGCCCTGCCGTGGGCCAGCGTCGACCTGACCTTGAGCGATGAGCGCTGGGTGCCCGTCGACCACGCGGATAGCAACGAAGCCCTCGTGCGCCGCGAGCTCATGCAGGGGCCGGGCGCTGCGGCGCGCTTCCACGGCCTCTACCGCGAGCAGCCAGCGCCGCAGGAGGCGGTGGACGCGGTCAACCGCCACTTCGCCACCCTCGATGAGCCCTTCGACTACTGCCTCCTCGGCATGGGCGCGGACGGCCACACGGCCTCCCTGTTCCCCGACGCGACCAACCTGTCCGCGCTGCTTGCCGAACGCGAGCCCGCGGCGGCCGTGCACGTGCCGCGCCTCTCGCAGCCACGCATCACCCTGAGCCCGCCGCGCCTGCTCGCGTCCCGCGAGATCGGTCTGCTGCTGTTCGGCGATGAGAAGCTCATCGTGCTCGAGCGGGCGATGCAGGGCGACGATCCGGCGGAACTGCCCGTGCGCTGCGTGCTGCAGCAGACGCGCGTGCCTGTCACTTGTTATTGGGCGCCTTGAGCGGAGAGTCATGCGATGAGCGACCAGAGCTTGCATCCCACCCTGGCCCGGATCACCGAACGCATCGAAGCGCGTAGCCAGGCCTCACGCGCGGCCTACCTCGAGAAGATCGAGCAGGCCCGGCGGGGCGGCCCCCACCGTGGCGTGCTCTCCTGCGGCAACCTCGCCCACGGCTTCGCGGCCTGCGCCGAGGAGGGCAAGGAGGCCTTGTCGGGCGATCGACGCGCCAACATCGCCATCGTCTCGGCCTACAACGACATGCTCTCCGCGCACCAACCCCTCGAGATCTATCCCCGATGGATCAAGGAGGCGGCGTGGGCGGCCGGCGGCATGGCGCAGTTCGCCGGTGGCGTGCCGGCCATGTGCGACGGGGTCACCCAGGGCCAGCCGGGCATGGAGCTGTCCCTGTTCAGCCGCGATGTCATCGCCATGGCCACGGCGGTCTCCCTCTCCCACAACATGTTTGATGCGGCCATCTGCCTCGGGGTGTGCGACAAGATCGTGCCCGGGTTGCTGATCGGGGCCCTGTCCTTCGGCCACCTGCCGGTGGTGATGGTGCCCGCGGGGCCGATGCCGTCGGGCCTGCCCAACGATGAGAAGGCCCGGGTGCGCCAGCTCCACGCCGAGGGCAAGGTGGGCCGCGACGCGCTGCTCGAGGCGGAGTCGAAGTCCTACCACTCCCCGGGCACCTGCACCTTCTACGGCACGGCCAACAGCAACCAGCTCATGATGGAGTTCATGGGCCTGCACCTGCCGGGCACCTCCTTCGTCAACCCGGGCACCCCGTTGCGCGAGGCCCTGACCCGCGCGGCAGCCGTGCAGGCCCTTCGCATCACAGACCTAACGAACGATCCGGGTGCCTACCGGCCGATCGGCCAGGTGGTGGACACCAAGGCGATCCTGAACGGCATGGTGGGCCTGCTCAGCTCGGGCGGTTCCACCAACCACACGATCCACCTCGTCGCCATCGCCCACGCGGCGGGCATTCAGATCGACTGGACGGACTTCGCGGAGCTGTCCGATGTGGTGCCGCTGCTGGCGCGCGTCTACCCCAACGGCTCGGCGGACGTGAACCACTTGCACGCGGCCGGTGGCATCCAGCTGATGATGCGCGAGCTGCTGGACGCGGGTCTCCTGCACCGCGACGTGCTCACCATCATGGGCCACGGCCTCGACGCTTACCGCGACGAGCCCTTCCTCGCCGGCGACGACTTGGAGTGGCGGGAGGGCCCCACCAAGAGCTTGGACACGGACGTACTGCGGCCGGTGAGCGAGCCCTTCTCACCGACCGGTGGCATCAGGTTGATGGAAGGCAACCTCGGGCGGGCGATCGTCAAGGTATCCGCCGTCAAGGACGAGCACCGCGTGGTGGAGGCCCCAGCGCGGGTGTTCCAATCGCAAGGTGAGGTGATCGAGGCCTTCAAGGCGGGCGAGCTGGACCGTGACTGCGTGGTGGTCGTGACCTATCAAGGACCTTCGGCCAACGGGATGCCCGAGTTGCACAAGCTCACGCCCAGCCTGACGGCGGTGCAAAGCCGCGGGCACTCGGTGGCCCTGGTCACGGACGGGCGCATGTCCGGCGCCAGCGGCAAGGTGCCGGCGGCGATCCAGGTTACGCCCGAGTGCTTGAACGGCGGTCCCCTGGCCAAGCTGCGCGACGGCGATGTGCTGCGTGTGGATACCCACACCGGCGAACTGCGCGCCCTCGTGGACCCGACGGAGTGGGAGAGCCGCGAGCCCGTGCCATGCACCACCCGCGATACGCTCGGCATGGGGCGTGAGCTCTTCGAGGTGTTCCGCAACGTGGTCACCGGGCCGGAGCAGGGAGCCGTGTACACGGCCGCCGCAGACGACATTCAAGCCACCAGCACGCCCCACGACGGCTGAGCTACCAACGCGAGAGACTGACATGGACATTACGATCGAAACGGTGCTGGAACGCTCGCGGGTCATTCCCGTCGCCAGCATTCCCGATGCCACCTACGCCGTGGCCATCGGCGAGGCGCTGATGCAGGGCGGGGTGCAGATCATCGAGGTGACCTTGCGCACCCGCGATGCCCTGGCGGCCATCGAGGCCCTGCGCCGGGAGCTACCGGATCTGCTCGTCGGTGCCGGCACGGTGTGGACCGCTCACGACTGGGTGCTGGCCGAGGAGGCGGGCGCGCAGTTCATCGTCTCGCCGGGCTCGCCGCCGGAGCTGGTGGCGTCCGCCAAGCGCCGACGCTTGCCCTATCTGCCCGGTGCCCAGACGCCGACGGAAGTGGCGGGCCTGGTGGCGTCCGGGTACACGGCGGCGAAGTTCTTCCCCGCGGGCCCTGCCGGTGGGGTCAGCGCCCTGAAGGCGATGTCGGCGGTGTTCCCCGGGCTACGCTTTTGCCCGACCGGGGGCATCTCCCTCGACACAGCACCTCAATACCTCGCGCTCGGCGCCGTGCCCTGTGTGGGCGGTAGCTGGCTGCTGCCCCGGGAGGCGGTGGAGGGACGGGATTGGTCGCAGATCGCGGAGCTGGCGCGCGGTGTGCGCGAGCTGTGATTAGGTCATCCAGGTTGCCGTCGACGGCGTTGACAGGGGTTCGGTGAGCTGCGAACGCCGGCGCGCCTAAGCGGTTGAATCGCTACCGGGCCAGACACCTTGGCTCGGTAGTTGCAACTACCCTCAAAAACAGCGCAGGGAAGCGCTTATGTCAGCGAGACGGACGATGCCCCGCTTCGTCGGACGCTCGCTGGCTTCCCCCCTCTAGGGAACCTCTGCACAAGTCCGCTCACCGTCCCCGCTGGACGCACGGGGCCGCCGACCGGACTTATGCAGAGCTTCCCTAGCTGCCGAGCGTGAAGTCGTCCGCATCGAGGTGGAACGGGAAGCGGTCGCGAAAGCGCAGCAGTGGATCGCGCTCCAGCGTTACCGTCACCTGCGTCTCCACCTCGGCGAGGGCCGCGAGGGATTTACCCAGGTAGTCGATCACCGCCGAGTCTCCGCCGTAGGGCACGTCGTTGCCGTCCTGCCCCACGCGATTGACGCCCGCCACGTAGCACACGTTCTCGATCGCTCGGGCGCGCAGCAGGGTCTGCCAGGCGTTGCGCCGTGGCGTCGGCCAGTTGGCGACCACGATCATCAGATCGTACTGCTGGGTGTTGCGGCTCCACACGGGGAAGCGCAGGTCGTAGCAGACCAGGGGCAGCACCCGGAAGCCGCGGAACTCGATCGTGCACTGGGCCTCGCCCGCGGAGTAGTGTTCGTGTTCGCCGGCCATCCGGAACAGGTGGCGCTTGTCGTAGACGGTCAGCGCGCCGTCCGGCGTCGCCCATAGGAAGCGGTTGTAGTAGTGCCCGTCCTCGACCACGATCAGCGAGCCGCAGACGGCCGCGTCAGTCTCCTTCGCCTGCTCGCGCAGCCAGGCCACGGACGGACCCTCCATCGGCTCCGCGAGAGCGGCGGCATCCATGCTGAAGCCGGTGCTGAACATCTCCGGCAGGACGATCACATCGCTTCGCGGCAGCTGCGCGATGCGCTCGCCCAAGGCCTGCCGATTGCGTTGGGGGTCGTGCCAGGCGAGATCGGCCTGGATCAGGCTGAGGGTCAGAGCTGACATAGCGTCTCCGCCGCTTGTCGCAGGGTGGCGTCGTCCTTGGCGAAGCAAAAGCGCACCAGGCGACGGTCGAAGGATTCGCAGAACACGGACACGGGGATCGCCGCGACGCCCACCTCCATCGTGAGGTGGCGGGCGTAGGCCACGTCATCCAGCTCGCTGAGGGCACTGTAGTCCACCAGCTGGAAGTAGGTGGACGGCGTGGGCGTCAGCGTCAGGCGTGAGCCTTCCAACAGCGAGACGAACAGATCGCGCTTGGCCTGGTAGAAGGCCGGGAGTGCTTCGTGGTGTTCGGGATGCTGGGCCGTGAACTCCGCCAGGGCCTTCTGCATGGGCGTGCTCACCGCGAAGGGCACGAACTGGTGCACCTTGCGGATTTCTTCGGTGATCGGCGCCGGTGCCGTGCAGTAGCCGATCTTCCAGCCCGTGCAATGGCAGGTCTTACCGAAGGACGAGACGACCACGGTGCGGGCGGCGAGGGCAGGGCGGGTGAGCAGGCTCAGGTGAGGGCGTCCGTCGTACACCATGTGCTCGTACACCTCATCGCTCACGAGCGTGATCGAATGGCGCTCGAGGAGGCCCTCCAACGTGTCCAGATCCTCGCGCGATAGCACCGCGCCCGTCGGGTTGTGGGGGAAGTTCAACATCAGCAGGCGGGTGCGCGGGCCGATCGCCTCCTCTACCCGTTGCCAGTCAACGGAGAAGTCATCGCTGTACAAGGGGACTCGGCGGACGCTGCCGCCGGCCAGGCGCACGGCGGGTTCGTAGGCGTCGTAGGCAGGGTCCAGCACGATCACTTCATCGCCGGCATGGACCAGAGCTTGCACGGCGCTGAACAGCGCCTCCGTGGCGCCGACGGTCACGGTGATCTGTGAGGCCCAATCGCCCTCGTGACCGTAGAGGACGCGGTGCTTTTCCCCAAGCACCTCGCACAGGGCGGGCAAGCCGGCCATGGGCGCGTACTGGTTGGCGCCGTTTTGCACCGCGTGGGTCAGGGCATCCAGCAGGGCTTGCGGCGGATCGAAATCGGGGTAACCCTGAGACAGATTGATGGCGCCGTGCTCGGCGGCCAGCTGGCTCATTACGGAGAAGATGGTGGTGCCAACGTCGGGCAGCTTGCTTTGGAGGGATGCGGACATAGGTGAGCGAACGCCTGGCGTCAGTGAACGAACGGCTTGCGGTAGGGCCGGAGCACTAGGATACGGGATATGAACAGCGAAACGCACAAGGCCACCACCACCGCCGCGGCAGACCCGGCGCGCCCGCCTGAAGAGGCGGCGTTGATGGCCGATGAATGGCAATCCGCCCTCGGCCAGCTGCGCCAGGCCATGCGTGCGGCGGCCGGGACGGGGGCGGCGGGGTTGCTGCTGTTGTTGATGGCGCTGGCCTTGGGCGGTGCCGTGAAGTGGGTCATCGCAGTACTGGGTGCCGTGCTTGTCGCCGGGGCCCTGGGTTTCATGGTGACGGTCCACCAACGCATCGATCAGGATGCGCGGGGAGCGATCGATGAGTACCGCGGGGCCCTCTCCCTGCTCGCCTCGCTGCAAGAGACCTCGGGGGCGATGGGCGAACTGCTGGGCGCTATGCGCACCACCAGCGTGGACGGCCTGCTGCGGATCGATCGCACGATCACCCAGGTGTCTAACGTCGTGCGACGCATCCCGCTGATCTCCAATCCGCTCACCGACCTCGGCCTGGATGCCGTCGCCGGTGTCAGTCGCCTGGTCATCGACGGAGCTGATCGTGCCGAGCAGCTCGCTCGGGGCTTGGAGGAGGCGGTGACCAGCCTCGACGTCACGGCCATGGAGCGCCAGTCGAAGGCGGTGCGCCAGCTGGCGGCCGATCTGCGTCAGGGCGTGGACGGCTCGGCCATATCCCGGGGCGGAGCGAGCCGTGTCGGCGGGTAGGCGGCGCACGGCGCTCGTCAGCGGCGCACTCTTCGGCCTCACCGCGTTGGCCGCCTGCTCAGCGGCGGCGTGGCTGAGCCCCTTGCTGCCGAGCGACGGGCGCTGGATCGGCGCGGCGATCTTCGCCGTCGCCAGCCTCTGGTTCGGCGCCACCTACGGTGCACGCTACGTCACCCACCATCCAGGTCGCGATCGCACGCCCCTGTGGGTGTTGCTGTACGCCGCAGTGCTCACCACGGTGGCCTGGGGCTACGGCTACGCGTGGTTCTTCGACCCGGCCGTGACGCCCCTGTCGATCATGGCACCCTTCGTGGGCATCGCCCGCGGCGTGCACTTCACCGCACTGTTGCTGCTATCCGCCTCGCCGATCCTAATGCCCGCCTGGTGGGCCAGCCACCGCTTGCTGCAACGCTTCGCCGAACGTATCTACGTCTCCGCCCTCTGAGGCGCACCCCGCGTTGGTTGTTCCTGGCGCAGGCGTCCGCTACGCTGCTCGGCCCTTTGTCCCACGTGGAGATAATCGATGGCACAGGCAAGTGCACGGCACATTCTCGTTCCGACCGAGGCCCAGTGCCTCGACCTCAAGCAGCAGATCGCCGACGGCGCGGCCTTCGCCGATGTGGCGAAGGAACATTCCCAGTGTCCCTCCGGCAGCCGGGGCGGAGAGCTCGGGACCTTCGGCCGTGGTCAGATGGTGCCCGAGTTCGATCAGGTGGTGTTCAGTGCACCGCTAAACGAGGTGCAGGGACCGGTGCAGACCCAGTTCGGCTTTCACCTGCTGGAAGTGACTGACCGCCAGGACTGACACCCGCATCCTGCGACGCGGCGTCCTCCCAAACCTGAGTGGAGGGCGCCGGTGGAGTGACGGCGCAAGGAGTGTTCCCCCATGTCCGATCACCGTGTCTCTATCGAATGGGTTCGCGGCACGCAGCCCTTCACCTATGAAACCTATTCGCGCGATCACCACTGGCACTTCGACGGGGTGAGCGCCTCGGTCGAGGCTTCGGCGGCCACCGAGTTCCTCGGTAACGGTGATCTCGTCGACCCCGAGCAAGCCTTCGTGGCCTCCCTGGCCAGCTGCCATATGCTCACGTTCCTGGCCGTCGCGGCGCGGCGTCGCCTGGTGATCGAGCACTACCACGACGACGCCGTGGGCGTGCTCGCGCGCAATGGCGAAGATCGTCTGGCGCTGACCGCCGTCACCTTGCGCCCCGTCATCCGCTTCGCCGAGGACAGCGACGCGCCCGACCCGGCGGCCCTGCGCAGCCTGCACGAGCGCGCCCACCGCGAGTGCTTCCTCGCCAACTCGGTCACCTGTGAGATCGAGGTCGACTTGTCCGCGCAGTGGGCGGCTGCGCCCGACGGCGCCGACGGTTAGGCGATGGGCCGAATCGCGCTACTGACCTGTCGCGAGCTTCCCGAGCCCGATCCCGACGAGGCGATCACCTTGGAGGCCCTGCGGGCAGCCGGTCACGACGCCCGCATGCTCGCCTGGAACGCGCCGGCGGAGGCGCCGGCGGCCTTCGATCTCTGCATCATTCGATCGACCTGGGACTACATCTGGCACGTCGATGCCTTCGATGCGTTTCTGCAGACGGCCGCCCAGGGCAGCCGTTTGTGCAATCCCCTTGAGACCGTGCGCTGGAACATCCACAAGCGCTACCTGGCGACGCTCGAGGCGGCGGGCCTGCCGGTCACGCCCACCTTGCACGTCGGTCGCGGCGAGTCCTGCACGGCCGCTGATCTGGACGCCCGGGGCTGGGGCGCCGTGGTGATCAAGCCCGCCGTCTCCGGTAGCTCCTTTGCGACGCGACGCTTCGAGCACGACGAGCGCGCTGGCGCCCTCACGTTTCTGCGCGAGCTCACGGCGCAGCGCGACGCCATGGTCCAGCCCTACATCGCCACGGTGGAGCAGGGCGGCGAGCGCGCGCTGGTCTGCATCGACGGTGAGCTCCATCACGCCATCACCAAGACGGCGCGCTTCAAGGGGGACGAGGAACAGGTGTCCTCAGCGCACACGCCCAGCGAGCAGGAGCGCGCCTTCGTGCAGCAGACCCTGGCGTGCCTGCCCGACCCGATGCGGGAGGACTTGCTCTACGCGCGCGTCGACGTGTTCGACGATGGGGCGGGGGGATTGCTCTTGAGCGAGCTGGAACTGATCGAGCCGTCGCTCTATTTCCTGCAGTCACCCGAGGCCTTAGAGGCCTTCGTGGCGGCTGTCGAGCGCCGCCTCTAGGTAGGAGGTGACCGGCGGCCCGGCTGCACGGGCGGCATTGCCGCGCCGAACAGCCGGACCCTCTTCGTAGGCCTACTTGAGCGAGATGGTCACGCCCACCCACGCTGCCAGCGGTGCACCCGGGGTGAGGAAGCGTGGATCCTCGAAGTCATCCCCAAGCACCTCATCCGGCTCGCCGAGCAGCCCGAGCGTGGCGTACTCCTCGTCGAACAGGTTCTCCACCGTGACGAAGATGCGCGCGAGATCGCTGATGCGGTACTCGCCACGCACGTTCACCGTGGTGAAGCCGTCGAGGGTGGGCAGGATGTTGGCCTCGTCTCCGCGCAGGAAGCGCTCGGAGGAGTAGTTGACGTCTGCGCCGAAGGTGAAGTTCGGCGTCACATCGTAGCTAAAGCCGGCCTTCGCCAGATGCTCGGGGATGCCTGGCAGGCGATCGCCCACCTCCACGTCGATCTGCCCGTCGTCCGCGAGGGGGTTGTTCGGGCTCGAGACGGCGAAGTTCTCATCGAATTCCGCTTCGAGGTAGGTGTAGTTGGCGAACCAGGTGCCGCGGCTGCCGAAGGTACCGTTGAACATCACCTCGATGCCGTCGCGCGTGGTGTTACCCACGTTGTCGAAGAAGCCCGAGTTGGTGAAGGGGCCGGCGCTGATGAAGATGATGTCGTCGCGGTTGCGGGTGTGGAAGAAGCCCGCGCTCCAGTCGAAGTAATCGTTGGAACCGCGGATACCCGCTTCGATCGTGCGTGCCACTACCTGATCCAGGGGCGGATCGGCGAGGAACGCGTTCGGCAGACGACAGGGATCGTCGGGGTCGGCACAGGTCAGCTCCACCGGGGTGGGTGCACGGTTGGACTCGAAGTAGCCGCCGTAGAGCTGGATGCCGTCGGTGACGTCGAAGGTGATGCCACCGGCCGGGTTGAAGCGGTAGAACGAATGGTCGCCGTTCAGCGCCGTGCCCAGCTGATCCTCGAGCACGATTTGCGTGGCGTTCCACTGGCCCGAGAGCAGGATGCTGACCCGCTCGTTGGGTGAGAAGGTGTTGATGAAGAACGCGCTGTAGCTCTCCGTCTCCGTCTCCAGCTCGGTGAAGGCTTCGTTGACGAAGAAGCCGCTGCCGATCGCCTGACGCGTGTCATCGAGGGCGCCGAGCTCGGTGCTGGCGTTGAAGTCGATAGCGCTGGAGACGAAGTTACCGCCGATCACGAACTGGTTGCTGCCGCCGTTACCGAAGGCGCTTTCCAGGGACAGTTGCAGGTTCAGGCCGTAGGTGTCCTGCTGCGTGTTGGTGCGGTTGACCGTGCCGCCGATCGTGTTGGCGTTGGCGGGGATCGGGTTGCCGTTGGCGTCTACGACGACTTCTTCTTCCTCGTCGTCATCGTCGTCGCCGTCGTCGTCATCATCATCATCGTCGTCGAAGTCATCGTCATCATCGAAGTCATCGTCGTCGTCGCCGAACTCGTCGTCGTCATCGTCGTCGTCATCATCATCATCGTCATCACCTTCACAGATGAAGCCGAAGTTGTCGTCGTCGGCGCATTCTCCGAAGTCGGAGTCGTCGCCGTTGAAGGACGCGATGTCGCTTCGCCGGTAGTAGGCGTTCCAGCTGACCTTGGCGGCGCCAAAGCCGTGCGAGCCGCGGAAGTTCAGGGTGAACAACTCGTTCTCGGTCTGGTCAGGACGGGTGAAGATGGCCTCGCGGTCCTGGTCGGCGAGTTGGAAGGGTATCGCACCGTTACCGATGAGATCCGTGTCCGCCCAGGTGATGTCGGCATCCAGCGTGCTGTTGTCGCCCTGCCAGGATACGTTCGCGAAGACCCGGGCCGCCTCCGAGGGTGAGAAGTCTCGCCAACCGCTCTCCTCGAAGTAGGACGCGTTGATGTAGTAGCTCACATCCTTGTCGTCGCTGAAGGCGCGGCCCGTCTCGAGGTCCGCGGTGACGCGGCCCCAGGCGCCCGCGCCGGCCTCGATGGTGGTGCCAGGGTTGGTGAAGCCGTTCTTGGTGCGGATGGCGATGGCGCCACCGAGGCTGTTGAGCCCGAACACGGGGTATGCACCCGGGATCAGGTCGATGCTCGCCACGGCGGACTCGGGCATCAAGGCCCAGTTGACCGTGTCACCGAAGGGTTCGTTTAGGCGGACGCCGTCCTGGTACACGGCGAGCCCCTGGGGCAGGCCGAGCAGGGGAGAGGCGGTGTAGCCGCGGAACTGAATGTCCGGCTGCAGCGGGTTGGTCGTGCCTTCGTTGACGAACACGCCGGCGAAGTTGCGATTGAGGTAGGCACTCAGATCCAGCAGGTGCTGGGCCTGGATGTCCTCGTCGGTGGCGCTGCGCACGTTGGAGGGCAACTTGTCGCGGTCTAAGCCGTCGGCGCCGAGGGGCGTGATGCCGATGACCTCCACTTCCTCGTCGACGTCCGCGTCCTGTGCGAGGGCCGTGTGTCCAGCCAGATTGACCGCGAGCATGAGCCCCAAGGCCATCACCCCCGGGCGAGGTCGCCCGAATATCTTCCTTGTCGTATGTGTCATTCCTATCCTCAAAGGTGCATCGCCGAGGTCGTCGGAGCCCCACACTCCTGAACGAAAACTCGGTAAAACAGTGGCCTAGGATAGGGATTTGTGAGGGGAGTGGTTCGGTCTCGGACGAATCAGGAAAATCTCCCGCCGCACCGCAGCATTCACGGCACCAGGTCGGGGGAGTCGATAACCCCCTGACGCACCGCAAAATAGACCAGTTCCGTGCGGTTCTGAACGCCTAGTTTCTTGCGGATTTGGGTGGCGTAGTTGGCGACGGTTTTCTCGCTGAGGCGCAGCCGTTGGCCGATCTCCGCGTTGCCGTGACCCTCCGCGAGGAGGCGAAAGATGCTGAACTCGCGAGGCGAAAGACCGTCGATGGCGGCCCGTTGGTTGCTCGCGGGGGTGATATCGCCGAGGCGCGGATCCAGGAACGTACCGCCGCACACGACCTGGCGCACGGCTTGGACCAGTAGTTCCGGGGCGCCGCCTTTGGTCACGTAGCCCATCACCCCAGCGCTGAGGGCCTGGTGCACGAACGCCGACTCCTCGTGCATCGAGAAGACGAGGATGCGGGCCTTCGGGTCTCGCATGAGAATTCGCCGAGCCGCTTCCAGGCCACTGATCCCTGGCAGAGACACGTCCATCACCACCACGTCCGGCTTCTCTTCGACGTAGCGTTGGCAGGCGAGTTCGCCCGTGTCTGCTTCGGCGACCAGGGCCATGTCCGGCGCATCGGCGAGCAGCACGCGATAGCCCGCGCGCACGATGGCGTGGTCGTCGACCAGCAGTACGCGGACGGTTTTCGGTAGGGGGTTCATCATGCCGGCGTCGCGTTCTCCGTCTGGGGTGAGTACTGGTCCGGTACATCGGCCAGGGCGTGCGCCTGGGGAATCCGCGCCACGATGAGAGTGCCCCCCTGGTCGTCGAGGCGATCCAAGGTCAGTGCTCCGCCGAGCGATTCGATGCGTTCACGCATGCCGACTAAGCCGAGGCCTTTGCGCAGTGTTGCCGGCGCGATGCCCACGCCGTCATCGCGCACGTCCACGGTCAGCAATTGGTCATCCAGGGTCACCTGCACCTCCACCTTCGACGCCTTTGCATGCCGCGCCACGTTGGTGAGCGCTTCCTGCACGATGCGATAGATCTTGATCGTGGTGTCTTCGTGGAGGTCGGCCAGATCCCCCTCGATGGAGAGTTGCGTGAGCACGCCGTGGTGTCGGTCGCGCCAGTCGTCGACCAACTTCTCCAACGAGGCGTGCAACCCGAGATCGTCGAGGGTGGCAGGGCGAAGCTCGCTCATCAGGCGGCGCACGACGGCGTACATCTGATCGCTCACATCGCAGATCGTCGAGGTGCGCTCGGTCACCGCTGGTGCATCACCCGCACGCTGGCGAGCGGACACGGCAAGCGCCTTGATCGCCGAGATGGCCTGGCCGAGTTCATCGTGCAACTCCTGCGCGAGGTGACGACGCTCCGCCTCTTGAATGGCGAGGGCCTGGCGGCTCAATGCGCGATTCTCCTGCGCTTGCGCTGAGAGGGTTGCCGCGACGTGATTGAGTCGATCTGAAATGCGCTGTAGTTCCGGCAGGTCGAAGCGCTGCACACGGGTGGAGTAATCGCCCTGCTCGAGGCGATCGAGGGCGCGCAATACCTTGTCCACGGGGCGCAGGGCTCGATGGCTGATCCACCCCGTGAGCAGCATCACCAGCAGGGCGAAGCTCACCAACAAGGCGAAGGTGGCGAGGGATTCCTGCCACGCCTCATCGATCTCATCGCCCGGTCGGGGGCGCAGGGCGATACCGACGCGTCGGCCCTGCAGGGCGAGTTGGTAGCGGTACTCCACCGGCTCGGGCTCGACCAGGCGGGCGAACCAGCGTGGGGCCGAGCCCTCCGCGCCGAGGTCGGAGGGAATGAAGGGCTGCATCCCGTCGCTTCGGACCAGGCCGATGTCCACGTGGCGTACGTCGCGCAGGCGGGACACTCGAGCGATCAGCGCGGAGACGACCGCGTCGTCGCTCGGCAGCGCGGCGTTGGTGACATCCTCGCCGAGATCGGTGCCGGCGCCAGAGAGGGCCTCGAGGAGCTGCAGCGTCAGTGTCAGGGCGGAGTCGGTTTCCTCAGCGACCGATTCCCTCGCCTGGCTCAGGATGAGGCTGACGGCGCCGCCGAGGAGCAACAGCAGCGCCAAGGCCACCATCAGGTTCAGGCGAAGCGCTAAATTCATTGCTGAGGATGGAGACTGTCGGGAGTCGCTCCGGACCTGTTGCGCATAGCGACGGGCTCGCCCCCAGCCCCATCGACAAGGGCGCGTAGGAGGGCGAGGGCATCCTGGCGAACGAGCGTGCTCCAGAGAATCGGCAACGGCGCCGCACCCTCCACGCCATCCTCGCCAAGGCGCTCGAGTAGGCGTCCCCGGAAGGCTTCGCGCTGCGCGCGAGCTGCGGCCCGCGTGTCACGCGTGACCGCAGCGGCGTCGAGCTCTTCTCGCGCGCGCAGATACGCCGGTCGCGTCTGCCACAGGTCTGCACTCTGCAAGGAAAGTTCGTCTGCGGGAGGGGGCATCGCGGCCGGCGTCTCGGCCTGATACTTGGCCGCCGCGATGCGGTCCGCCGCCATGGGCCAGTACTCGAAGCGCTCGCCGTAGCGACCGTTGGTGAGCGACGCGGGCAAGGCGATGTCGGGCGTTACGCCGTTGAGCTGGGTGCTCTCGCCGTTGACGCGAAAGAACTTGGCGGTGGTGAGCGAGACCCGGCCGACGGCTTGCGCGAAACCCTCGGCGTTGCGCAGGTCGAAGGGCTCCTGTACCGAACCTTTTCCATAGGTGAGCTCGCCGATCACGGTGGCTCGCTCGTAGTCCTGCAGGGCCGCGGCCACGATCTCCGAAGCGGATGCCGCGTAGCGATCGACCAGGACACCCAGGGGGCCGTCCCACGCCCGCCCCGGTTGGTCGTCGTCGAACACCTCCACGCCGCCATTCGCGTGACGCACGCGTACCACCGGTCCCTCGTCGATGAACAGGCCCACCATGCGTACCGCTTCGATGAGGGCACCGCCACCGTTACCGCGCAGGTCGAGGAGCACAGCGCCGAGGTTGGGGGCGTCGCGACGCAGGCGCACCAGGGCCTTGGCGACATCGGACGCGGCACTGTCGTAGTTGGCTTCACCCCGGCCGAGACCGGCGTAGTCGACGTAGAAGGCGGGCACTCGGATGATGCCGATCGGCATGCCCTGTACCTGCACGAGCTCGGCGGACACCCGGGCGCGATCGAGCACGATGCGATCGCGCGTGAGGCTCACCAGTGCGGGGAGGGAGGACTCCTCGGCGCCGCGCGGCAGCACCTCCAGCGTGACCTGCGAGCCGCGCGGCCCGCGGATGACGTTGGCTACCTCCTCGATGGCCCAGCCGACCACGTCGAGGGTGACGCCAGGGGTTTCGCTATCGGTGACCGATAGGACCCGGTCGCCCGCGTTCAGCAGTCCGCTGCGCTCGGCCGCCCCGCCACCGAGCAATCGCTGCAGCTGGATGTAGTCGCCCTCGAAGGCGAGGGTGGCGCCGATGCCGAAGAGGTCACGTGGCGCGCGGCGTCCGCCGCGGGCCCGGCGGGGGGGGGAACGGTAGCCCGAGTGCGGATCCAGGGCGGCGAGCATGGCGTCGAGGAAGAGCTCGAGTTCCTCCATGGCGGTGCGCGCGGTGGCCCGCTCGGCGAGTCGGCGGTAGCGCTCCACCACCATCGCCTCGGCCTGCTCCTGCATCTTGCCGTCGGCCAACAGCCAGGCGAGTTCCTCGGCACGCCGCGTCGACCACAGTTGATGCGCTGGGCTCGCGGCGGTCGCTGTAGCCTCCTGAGGCTCATTCGTTTCCAACTCACGCACCCAGGCCGCCCGTTGGATGAGGCGGTCGCGCTGGCGAGCGGCGAGGGCATGGACGGCGTGCAGATCGCCGCTGGCGAGGGCCTCGGCAACGGCCTGCTCATCGAGCAGCGCCAAGTCATCCGCCAGCAACAGGTCGCCTCGGGCGTCCAGCTGGCGGATAAAGGCCTCGCCGGTGCGGCGCAGGTGCTCCTTGGCGGCCGCGGCGTCCAAGCGGTCGCCGAGGTAGTGGTTGTCGCGCGCCAGCGACACCACCGCGCGAACCGTGTCGACGGCGATCGGGTCGGGGGCGGAGGCCTCGTCGGCGTTGGCGCAAACCGCGGCGCCAGCGGCGAAAGCGGCCAATGTGAGGTGGGTCAGGGCGCGCTGGAGTGTGCGGAAGAACATGCGTCCCTCGGGTCCGTCGACATAACGCTGCCGGCGTCGGGTCGAGCGTTTACAATGGGTGGACAGAATAAGGCACGGTAGCACCAGCCTCGGGCTCGATCGAATACCGTGCGCATCCGAGTCCGCGGCCCAGGTCGGAAGCGGGAACTGCGACCTTGCGTCGCGGCGATCACTGGGGATACTTTCCATCCTGTCTTGTCAGGATGTTGCTTCGCGGCATCGAGCCGCCCACCAGGATTACAACAACCGGCGGCGCCCGCGTTTGCGCCCTGACACTCTCAGACCAAGCTCGAGGCTCAGCGTTTGCTAAACCAAGAAAAAGAAACGGCTGCCGCTCCCTGGCCGTCGATGCGCGATGACCTGCAGATTACGCGGGCGCGTGTCGCCGATGGAGGCGGATTCCTGGTCACGGACCTCGCCAGCGGCGAGCTCTTCGAGTTCAGTCAGGAAGACTACTTCCTCCTGCGCTGCATGGACGGGCGTTCCGGCGCGGAAATGACGATTCATCTGTTCGAGCAGCGTTTCGGACAACGGATCACGCCCGAGCAGCTGCGCCTGTTCATCGCCATGGTCGATGAGTGGGGCTTGCTGCGAAACGGCGGCGCCTGGGTCGATCGCACGATCGAGGGCCAGACCGTTCCCGACAGCCTTCAGCTCGAAATGGACCCGGATTCCGTGGTGCCCGTCGGCGAGGGTGGCGCACGCCAGGGCCGCCGCCGCGGCGGTGCCGGCCCCCGTGGGCGGGCCCGGCCCAAGGTCGGTGGGGACGACGCGAGCGGGGCAGATTATGAAGCCATGCTACGCGGCGAGGTCTCGGGCGACGGCCTGGACGACGACGAACTCGCCGGCATGCTCGGCGACGACTTCGGCCTCGGCGGCGGTGGCCCCGGCGGTCGACGCCGTGGTCGTGGTGGCGCCCGCGGTGGCATGGGCGGCGCGGCCGCCCTCGACGGTGGCGGTGGCTTCGGTGGCGGCGGTGGCCGCTTCGCCGGCGGCGCTCGTGCCGGTGCCTTCGGCGGCGGCCCGGGCGGCCCCGGCGATGGCGACGGCGGTGCCTACGAGATTCCGCTAGGTCCCGGCGCCAAAGAAGGCGACGGACCCTGGGCAGCCTTCGAGGCGGATGAGAAGCGCATCGCGCTGACCCTGTTCCGTCCTCAGGGCTTATTCCGCTTCATCGCGTCAACCTTGATGCCCTTCCGCATCGCCTTCATGTTGCTGCCGCTGATCGCCGGCATCGGCCTGGCGACCGTATTGAGCAACTACGACGTCTTCGCCCAGGACGTGGCCCGCGAGCGCGGCGGTATTCCCCTGGTGCTGCGCCTGATCTTCAGCTTCCTGACGGTTAACCTGGTCACCGAAATATCACGCGGTGTCATCGGCGCCGGGCTTGGTGGTGAGGCCTACAAGTTCGGCATCCGCATGTTCCTCGGCCTGATCCCGCGTTTCTACACGGCGGTGCGAGGCATCTCATGGTTCACCCGCCGCGACATCCTGTGGCTCTACGGCGGCCCGATCCTGGCGCGGCTGGTGCTGTTCGGCATCGGCGTGGTCACGTGGTGGGGCACGCGTGGCGACGGCACGTTGATTTCCACCGGCGCGATTCTGCTCTCGGTGGTCTCCGTCATCTCGTTGATCTTCAGCTCCAACCCCCTGGCCCGTAACAACGACGGCTACCACGTGCTGGCGGCGGTCTTGCAGATCCCTGACCTGCGCAAGCGCGCCAACCGCGCCCTCATGTCGAAGCTGAAGGGCAGGAAGGTGCCGGGTGAGGAGACCGATCCCGACTCGGAGCGCGCCCTACGTGCCTACGCCGCGGGCTCGATGCTCTTCGTGCTGATCGTGGTCGGCATCGTGCTGTTTATCGCGGCGCAGTGGCTCGAGACCGAGTACCAGGGCACGGGCGTGGCGATCTTCCTCGCCTTGCTGGCGTACATCGTGCTGCACCTACGCGGGCAGATTCGCCAGCAAAAGGCTCGGGTCGAAGAGTGGAAGGCTGAGCAGCGCGCTGAACGCGTGCGCTCGGCGCTCGCACAGCGGCGTGGCGGTGGCGCACCCGCACTGCCGGGCCCCATGATGGGTGGCGGGGGAGCGTCGGCCGGCGGCGCCGGCATGGCCGTGAGCGGCGGTGCCCTGGCCGCGGGTGGTGGCGGCGCGGTAGCCGGAGGTGGCGGTCGGGCCGACGGTAAGCCCAAGTCCAACCCCCTCGTGGGCTGGATCCTCATCGCCGTGCTCGGCGTGATCGCCGTTCTGCCCTATAACATTCAGCCCGGCGGCCCCGTGCGCATCATGCCGTCGCAGCAACGCGACGTGCACTCGGAGATCTCCGGCATCGTCGAAGAGGTGTACGTGAGCGGCGGCCAGTACGTGGCCGCGGGCGAGATCATCGCGCGCATCACCAACGCCGAAGAACAACGTAAGGTCTCGACCACCAACGCCAACATCGCCGAACAACAGGCCGTGCTCGAGGAGTTGACCGCCCGCCCGCGGCCGGAAGACGTGCGCCTGGCGCGCCAGGAGCTGGAGACGGCTCGGGTGCAGCTGCAGTTCAGCACCGAAGAGGTGGATCGTCTCAAGAAGCTGAGCGATGAGGGCTTCGTCTCCAAGGACGAGTACCAGGAGGCGGTGAAGAAGCGAGACGTCGATCGTGCTCAGGTGGCCGAAGAGGAAGCCAACCTGACCCGCGTGAGCACGCCTGCACACCCGAAGGAGATCGAGGCGGCAGAAGCGCGCCTGTCCGGTCTGCGCGAAGAGCTGGCTTACTACCAAGGTCAACTCGAGCGTACGGATCTGCGCATGCCCTTCGATGGCCGCGTGGTCACGCTCAACCTGGAAGACAAGGAAGGCCAGTTCCTCGACAAGGGTGAGTTCTTCGCCACGGTGGAGAACGCCGAGTCCGTCCGTGTGCAGTTCCGAATTCCCCAGTCCGACGTGTCCGAGATCGGCGTGGGCGGCGCGACCTTCGTGAAGTTCTACTCCTATCCCAACCGCAAATTCGAGGGGGAGATCATAGATATCTCCACGGCGGTCGAGGAGGAGGAAGCGGGTGAGGTGGTGATCGTCACCACGGTGATTCCGAACGAAGATGGCTTGTTGAAGACGGGGATGACCGGGTTTGGCAAGGTGCAGGGCGAGAAGAAGACGGTGATCGAAGCCTTCTCGCGGGCGATTGTGCGGTTTTTCCTAGTCGAAATGTGGTCCTGGCTCCCCTGAGGCGGGCTCAGGACGCGAAATCCTGCGTTGTCGGGCCGCCGAGAAATGCTCACGTACTGAAGTACGCTCCGCTTTCTCGGCAACCCTCCGCCTTGTCTTTCACGCCCTGAG
>JBCBZW010000072.1 GCA_039815145.1 Pseudomonadota bacterium | reverse complement strand
AGATGGTGCCGAGGGGCGGATTCGAACCGCCGACCTACTGATTACGAATCAGTTGCTCTGCCGACTGAGCTACCCCGGCCTGGACGCTCGAAGCCGCGCAGTCTACCCCAGAACGAAGCACTGACCAACAACCCAGGTCCCGCCGCGCTACCCGCCATAGGGGCACCTTGCGGACGGGTTTTAGGGTCGACCTACACCCGTCGAGGGGTGGCGCCGCCGAGCCACGAGCGCCAGCGGAATTCCGGCCACCAGGAGCCACAAGGCCGACGGCTCCGACACTGCTTGCGACGTCGGAGAAAGCGCCAGCTGCACCTCTCCGCGCGCGCTGGCAGCGCCCAGCCCGGGCCAGGAGAAGGTGTAGGCGTGGTACCACATCGCGAAGCGCCCACCGGCCGCGAGCACACCGGAGATGCCCGCGTCCTCAGTACCACCGCCGAGCGCCAGGCGACCGGCAGAGCGAGCGACGTGTTCCTCGCTGACCACGAACTGCCCTTGCAGTAGATCGTAGATGAACACGTGCAGCCGGAGGGCACCGCGCCCGGCCAGCTCGTAGAATCCGCTCAGCCGAAACGCCACATCGCGGTGGGTGGAGAACTGCTGGTACCCACGCGAGTGGGTGAGACCGAACGGGCCGTCCGCCCGCGAGTGGGAGAAGGCCAGCTGAAGCGTCCCCTCCTCGAGATCACTCCGACGGGTGACGTCGGTGCGTGCTTCACCGTTCGAGGCGGCCGTGACGACGCTGACCTCGCGCACACCACCGTGGGTGCGCACCTGCTCGGACGTGTAGACACCCTGCCCGCGCGCGCTTACCGTGTGCGCACTGCCGCCAAAGGTCACGATGGCGGCGTTGGCGCCGGCGGCGGCGACCAAGGCGATCAGGCCGCCTAGCGCGGCCCCCATCAGGCGACTATTAATTTTGATCGGTGACAACATTCGCTGCTCTCCGTAGCTATCGTCGAGAGCCGCGCATCCAGCGCTCTCGACATCCTGAAACCGATGATGCCATCCATCGAATCGCTGAATTGAGACCAAATCGGCGTTATGGCGCCCACACTGTAAACAAAGGTGGCGGCAGCAGGCGGAACCGCACGGCGAGTCTCCCCCTCGCTTCGGCTCCGCCCGCGCCGCACGACCGGCGCGACGGGCGGATCGGAGGGGGTGAGCAAAACCGCATCCTCACCCTCTCCGATCGACCGTCGCCAACACCGGCACCACGCACACCCCGGTCAAGGTGATGAGGCGTCCTAAACCTGCTCGAAGACGAACAGAAACGTTGGGCAATGCGCGTCCCTCTAGCGCTACGTTGGTGCGCGTGTCAGGGCGGGAGCGTCGGTCGGCGCTACGACGGACGCCGGTGCGGGAAAGCCGCCCGGCTCCACGATCGTGTTCGGCGTGGCAAACGCTCGCGCAAACGCCACCATCGTGACCGAGAAGACGAGCAGGGAAAGCAGGCTCACCAGACGCCGCAAGATGGGATAGTTTGACATCATCTTCTCCGCTGCTCGCCCGAGGCCGATGCCCTGGGACATTGACGAGATAGGCAGCAAGAGCCGTGCCCGACTCGCGTACACGGTTGAAGACTCAGCAGTTAGTGAGGCGCCGGGGAAAGGCCCGGCTGGCCGGCGCTAACGCGGGCCGTAAGGTCGACCGACATTAAGCGCGTCGATAGGTAAAATGCGGCAGGCGGTGCGGACATATCCCGCCCCTGAGGGCGGGATATGTCGTCGTCGGGCTTGGGTGGAAGGTCCCCTAACGCTGTTCGCTGCGTACCCGGACCACCACCTGCACGCTGGCGGCGGCGGTGCCCTCGGGCAATTCGGGCAGCTCGCGAATCTCGATGGCCTCCGGCGGGATATCCGTCAGCTCACCCGTGTCCACGTTGTAGAAGTGGTGATGCGGTTCGGTGGTGGAGTCGTAGTACGTTCGCGTGGGGTCCACGGTGACCTCCCTCACCAACCCGCGCTGGGCGAACAGGTTGAGGGTGTTGTACACGGTGGCTTTGGACACCCGAGCACCGCTCACACGCAAGGTGTTGAGCAGGCTATCGGCACTCATGTGGCAAGGCTTGTCGAGCAGCACGACGCCAACGTCCAGACGTTGGCTGGTGGGAGTGACGCCATGGGCCTCGAGCTTGCGCTTGATACGATCTCTTACGGCGGCGCTATCCATCTGTGTAACTCTCTGTTTTTGATGGTTTATTGGTGGATTCAAACCCAGTCCATTGGGGCATAGGAGTATAAGTTGTCAGGATTCGAGGTGCCAAACTTTTAGACACGACCTGAAGCGCCTAGGAAAGTAGCGAGAGGGATTCCACCTCGCGACGGCGGACGCTTAGCGCGCAATGCTGCTGCGCCACAGACGACAACGCCGTTCCCGGCCCCGCCTGATTACGATGTTCCACCGACGGCAGCGGTCGCGGCCGCGCGTGAGCACGCACCGGACCGCCCGGAGCAAATGCATTCGAAAATTGCGGCTGGACCGCTGGATACGGGGCCCGTGAGCGCTGATGGCGCCCCTTAGGCTGGACTCCTCCTGGCAGATGCGGAGTTCAGGTCATGGCGCTACCAAGCCGCGGCGTCACGCTGCTCGACGTTCTCGTCACCCTCGCCGTCGGCGCCATCTTGCTCGCCGTTGGCGCACCGAGCTTTCGGCACACGATCGGCGGCGGCGAGCGAGCGGCAGCGGTGAACGGCCTGCTGACCGCCCTGCACAGGGCGCGACGATCGGCGCTGACGCGTGCGCAGCCGGTGGTCCTATGTAAGGCGTCCGCGGACGACGACTGCGTACGCGGGGCCGATCTGGGCTGGAGCGAGGGCCTCCTCGCCTTCGTCAATACCGACGAGGATGATCCGCCTCGGCGAGACCCCGATGAGCTCGTCATCTATCGCGGCACCCTCCCCGAAGCCGTGGCGGTCACGGCTAATCGGGAAGCGTTCGTCATGCGGCCCTACGGAAAGCGCTCCACCAACGGCACATTCACCGTCTGCGACCGCCGCGGCTCGGCCTACGCCCGGGCCATCATCGTCTCCTGGACGGGTCGACCGCGGGTCGCCGACACCCTGGCTGACGGCGAGGAACTGACGTGCTCTTCGTCATAACGCAGACGGGTTTACTCCGCTCGGAACAAGCGCTTAGCCGCTCGTCGGCGCTCACGATTAGGGGGTTAAACGAGGTGCGTATACTCGCCGCATGGACCCACGTCACGAAAACGGCGTCACGCTCGTTGAACTGCTCGTCACTATCGCCGCCCTGGTGATTCTGGCGAGCTTGGCCGTGCCCAGCTTCAACACCGTGCTGCAGAACAACGGCCTGACGGCCAGCGTAAACACCCTGATCACCGACATCACCCTGGCCCGGGCCGAGGCGCTCAAGCGCAACGCGCCGGTCACCATCTGCCGCACCAACAATGCCAACGCCGACTCGCCCAGCTGCGGCGCCGGCGATCGGTGGGACGAAGGCTGGGTCGTGTTCATCGACGAAGACGGTGACGCCAACATCGATGGCGGCGAAGAGGTGCTGGCGCGTGAAGGTGGCCTGCCCGCCCGCGGCGTGCAAGTTACCGTGCTGGCGGCTGACGCGCCGCTCGATGACGCGCTCACCTACCTGCCGAGCGGGTTCCCGGATTTCAACAACGCCGTCGACGGCGGCCGCGACCTGTTGTTCTGCGACCAGCGCGCCAGCGATGAATTCGCGCGCGTACTCAACGTCTCGCAGACCGGCCGCACCCAGGTTCGGGCGCGCAGCGAGCTCGGCGCGGACGCGCTGACCTGCGAGCCTGCAGAAGAAGAATAGGCACGATGAAACGCTCGACCATTCCGCGTCACGCCCGAGGCGTGCAAAGTGATCGCGCTCCGGGCGCGCCAGGCCAGCAAGGCTTCTCGCTCATCGAGGTGCTCGTCGCGCTGTTGGTCATGTCCGTCGGTCTGCTCACGGTGGCGGCCCTGCAGGTGTTCAGTCTGCAGGTGGAGGCCCAAGCCTTGAACGGCACGCGCGCCACACTGCTCGCCGCCGATATCGTGGACCGAATTCGGGCCAACCCGGCCGGCGCGGCCACCTACCAGCTCGGTCTCGGCGTCGGCGCGCCGCCCACCGAGGTGGTGTGCGCCGACACCCAGGATGTCGACGTGACCGCCCCCTGCACCCCGCAAATCCTGGCGGCTTACGACCTCTGGGCATGGCGCCAGGCGATGACCGCTGGCAATCCCCTGTCCATTCCCTCGGGTGACGGCTCGATCGAGTACCTGCCGGGCACGCCCAACGCACACCGAATTACGGTGCAGTGGCTCGAGGAGAACGAGACCAAGACCTACACGATCACGGTGGGGCAATAGCCATGATCGTACGTTTCGCCTCTTCTGCACCTCGGCGGCGAGTACGCGGCCAGCGCGGCGTCAGCCTGGTGGAGTTACTGGTCTCCAGCGCCATCGGCATCTTCCTCACGGGCGGTGCACTGCTCGTCTACATCGAGTCCCGCGACGCCATCCAGGTGAGCGCCTCGATCGCGCGCCTGCTCGAAAACGGCCGCTTCGCCTTCAGCCTGATGGAGCCGGACCTGCGGGCGGCCAATTTCTGGGGCTTGCACGACTTCCCCACGGTCATCGAGGGCCGCGCCACTGACACGACGCCCCTGAACGTAGCCATCGCAGGTGATTGCGAAGGCGACTTCTCCCTCGACGTGGAGACGCCCCTGGCCGGCGCCAACGGCGCGCGCCCAGCCGGCTGGGCCTGCATGACCGACGACCAGCACCGCGCGGGCAGCGACATCATCATCGTGCGCCACGTGGCGGAGGATGCGATCGCCACGGCAGATCTCGACGCCGGCCGCATCTACGTGCGCTCGGACGAATCCCCGCGCGGCGCCCTGTTCGTTGGAGCGGAACCGACGGGGTTCAGCCCCTTCGCGGAAAACCACGCCCTGGTCTCCAACGTCTACTACGTGCGCCCCTGGAGCTTCGCCGCCGGCGACGGCTTGCCCTCCCTACGACGCAAGATACTGCGCGAAGCGGGCGGGCAGATGACCCTCGTCGACGAGGAGGTGATCCCCGGTGTCGAGGACATGCAGATTCAGTTCGGCGTGGACATGAACGGCGACCAGGCAGCCGACGCCTACGTTGACGCGGACAACGATCCGATTCTCGACGCTCCCGGCGCCGACGTAGTGTCTATGCGCGTCTGGCTGCTGATGCGTGCCGAGGACCCCGAGATGGGCTACAGCGATACCCGCAGCTTCACCCTGGGTGATGTGGTGCGCACTGCTGGTGCAGGCGACATCCCGGACAACTTCCGGCGCGTTCTGCTATCGCGCACGATCGCCGTACGCAACCCCTGAGACAACAACAGCAAACACTCGGAGAGTCGCATGAGCAAAGCGCCTTCTGTTTTCCTTAAGCCCATCACTGCCCGCCGCCAAGGCGGAGCGGCGCTGATCATCGGCCTCGTCCTGCTGGCCGTGCTCACCATGCTCGGCATTACGGGCGTGGTCACCTCCAGCAATGACCTGCGCATGATGGGCAGCGCACGCGAGGCGCTGAACGCCTTCGAGGCCACCGAGTCCGCCCTGGCGGCCGCGATCGGCTCCAACGCCGCCATCGAACTCCTCGACACCACCGCCCCCGGCGACGAGGTGCGCGCCCCCGTCACCTTCGATCTCTGGGATGACGGCTTGGTCACCTCCACCGCCACCACCACGTTCAGCGGATTTTCCGACGCTGTGCCGATCGGGTGGGAACAGGGCGCGAGCGTGACCGTGCACTTCCAGGTCGACAGCACCACCGTCACCTCCCAACGCGGAGCTAACGCCGACAATACGGCGGGCTTCTACATCGTCGCTCCCACGCCCTGATCAGCGACGCGACTACCTGAAGGACCACACCCATGAACCGAACGAATCGTATCGCTCGATGGCCCGCAACGTTGTCGCTGCTTCTGGCCCTGGGCGCGAGCACCGGCGCCAACGCACTGCACCCGAATGAGATGGTGATTCGCGAGCACGCTGCGGAGAGCCCGTACCTGGACCTCGCCCTGACCTCCACCACCTCCGGGACGATTCGCACGCGCCGCTGCGATCAGTGTCCTGAGCTCACGCTACGCGTGGACAGCAACACGGTGGCGAGCCAGGGGGGACGACGCCTCACCCTGTCGCAGGCCGAGCTCAACCGGGATCGGGGCGCCACCGTGTTCTACGATCCGAAATCACTCGTCGTCACCCGCATCCTGCTGCGTCAGTGAGCGGTTACCACCAGAGGGAAGCTGGAGGAATCATCATGGGTAATCGCATCGACGCCGCCGCGGCGCCCGAACATCGCCTGACAACATCGTGGTCAACAGGATTGATCGCCTGCACCGTCACGCTCCTCGCCGGCGCTGCCGCTGCCGACGACACGGAGATCTTCGTCCAAGCCATTCCCCCGGCAGACCCCAACGTCCTGATGATCCTGGACACCTCGGGCAGCATGGGCAGCGAGCTGGTGGTGAGCGAGGAGTACGACCCCGGCACCATCTACGAGGGTGCGTGCGTCCTAGACCGCATCTACTACGTGCGCCAGGACAGCAACATCCAGCTGCCCGAGTGCACCGGCTTCAGCCTGCAGTACACCCTCGCCACGTCGTTCTTCTGCGACGCCGCCAGCGAGGGCTTGCTCACGGCGGGTCTGTACACCGACCGCTTCGCCCAGTGGGACAAGAACGACAAGCAGTGGGAGAAGATCGCCGTCGCCGAGTTCGGTGACCCGCCCGGTGAGCTGCGTCCCGTCGAGTGTGAGTCGGACCGTGGCGTGCACGGCGATGGCATCGACACCGAGCGCACGTACGCCATCGCGGCGCTCGACGATGTAGGCGGTGAAGACGAAGAAGAAGACGAAGACGGTGACCTGGGGGACGAAGACGAAAACGACGAGTTCCCCTGGACCGAAAGCGATGAGAACGAACTCGACTGGGACGGCGAGGACATCTACACGATGTACAGCGCCAACTACATCAACTGGATCAACGGCGATCGCGGCGAGCGCGTCAGCACCCGCATGGAAGTGCTGAAGGACGTGGGTCAGGACCTGATCGCCGGCGTCGGCGGCGTCAACGTCGGCCTCATGCGCTTCTCCTCAAACTCCTCCGGCGGCATGGTCGTGCACCCGGTCTCGAGCGTAAACGACCCGGCCAATCGCACGGCCCTGATCGACGCCATCGAGGAGCTCCAGCCCGGCGGCGACACGCCCCTGGCGGAGACCATGTTGGAAGCGCAGAGCTACCTGACGGGCGGCCCAGTGAACTTCGGCCTGGACTCCCTCGGCAACGGCGGTGACCCGCTGCCCTCCGCGCCCGGCTCACGCGACGGCGACATCTACCGCAGCCCGCTCACGGAGCTGTGCCAGGCCAACTACGTGGTGCTGCTCACCGACGGCCTGCCGGTGGAAGACCAGGAGGCGGACGAGGCGATCGCCGGCCTGAACGGCGGCGAGTGCAGCGGCAGCTGCCTCGATGAGCTGTCGCTTTGGATGTCCGAGAACGATCTCGCCGATTCCTTCGAGGAAACCGAAAGCGGCGATGAGGTGAACAACAACGCCCTCACCTACACCATCGGCTTCTTCACGGATGATCCGCTGCTGCTGGACACCGCCACCGCCCTGCGACCGGGCCTGGAGCTTCCCGGCTACTACACGGCCAACGACACGCTCGAACTCGCCGACGCCCTGAGCGAGGTGTTCGAGGACATCAATGCGGACAACGACTCCTTCCAGTCACCGGCCGTGGCGGTGGATGGCTTCAACCGCCTCGTGAACAGCGATGACCTGTTCTTCACCATGTTCGTGCCGAGCGCAAGACCGCACTGGTCGGGCAACATCAAGAAGTATCGACTCGCCGAAGTGGCGGGCCCTGAAGGTGCCGAGCCCACGATGGAGATCGTTGACGCTGACGGGCGCATGGCGATCGACCAGGAAGGTAAGTTCTTCGGCGATGCGCGCAGCTTCTGGACCAGCGAGGCGGACGGCGCAGACGTGACCAAGGGCGGTATCCGCAACCGCATGGGCACGGCACGCTCGATCTTCACCGACACGGCCTTTGCCCGCGGCAACGTGGATCTGTGGCTTCCGGAGAACCGCTTCGAGGTGGCGAACGATCTCGTCACCGCCGCCATGCTCAACGTGGAAGTGGACCAGCGCGACGCGGCCATCCAGGTGCTGAGCGGCCTCGACAGCGAAGGCAATGCAGCGCCCCTGTTCGGCGATCCCCTGCACAGCAACCCCACGCTGGTCACCTTTGCCGACACCTCCGGGGACACGAGCCTCAAGATGTTCGTCGCCACCAACGACGGCTACTTCCACGCCATCAACGTGCAGCCCGCCGATGACGCCGAGGCGCTGGAGGATTGGTCCTTCATCCCCTCGGAGCTGCTCGGCAAGCTGTACGGCCTGCTCGACAACGAGGTCCTCAATCCCTCCCGCAAGGGCTATGGCCTCGATGGCCCCCTGAGCTTCTGGATCCAGGACGACGACGGCGATCGCGTGGTGGAACCCGGCGAAACGCTGTGGGTGTACTTCTCCATGCGCCGCGGCGGGCGCGACTACTTCGCCCTGCGCATCCCGGGCGACAACCCGAATCAGCCCACCCTGGCCTGGACCCTCAAGGGCGGCACGGGAGACTTCGCTGAAATGGGTCAGAGCTGGTCTGCGTCCACCGTCGCCAGCATGACGGTCGGTGGCGAAGCACGCACCGTGCTGGTGATGGGCGGCGGCTACGATCCGCTCACCCAGGACGCCGTTGGCCCAACGAAGGCCGACGACATGGGCCGGGCGGTCTTCATCATCGATGCCCTGACCGGTCAACGCCTGTGGTGGGCGGGCCCGGCAGAGGCGGCCGGCGGCACGCCGAACCTCGTGATCGACGGCATGGTGAACAGCATCCCGTCGGACGTGGCCGTGGTGGACACCGGGGGCGACGGCCTCGCGGATCGCCTTTACGTGGGTGACATGGGCGGCCATGTGTGGCGCTTCGATATCACGGACCTGCCCTCGAGCTCCGAAGGACCTGGGGACACCAGTGGCACGCTCTTCGCCGATCTCGGCGCCGAGGGCGACACGGGCAACCGTCGCTTCTACTATGCGCCCAGCATCTCGCGCGTGCTGGACGAGGTGTACGGCTCCTTCCTAACGGTCGCCTTGGGCACCGGCCACCGCGCCAGCCCCCTGAGTACCACCGTGGACGATCGCTTCTACATGCTGCGCGACGGCAACATCTTCGCGCCGCCGTTGGACGAAGACGGCGTCACCGTGTTGTATCCCGATCCCATCCTGGAGAGCGCCCTGCTCGACATCACCGAAAACGTGGCGCCGAGTTCGGAGCAGCTAAACGGTACCCAAGGCTGGCTCCTGCGTCTCGCCACGATCGGCGAGAAGAACCTGTCGGCAGCCCTCACGGCTGATGGCAAGATCTTCTTCTCCAGCTACCTGCCACAAACGGACTTCGAGCCCGCGTGCAACTTCGCCGGCGTGCTGGGCGAGGGCCGCCTCTACACGGCTGACCTCGTGAGCGGCGCCCCGGTGCTGCTGGACGATGGCATCGACGACGGGGGGATCACCCCGGAAGACCGCTTCCAGGATCTCGACGCGGGTGGCATCCCGCCCACGCCGCGCCTGATCTTCACCGAGTGCGATGGCCCCTGTCTGTCGGAGAATCCCGGTGGCGACGACGGCGATGAGGACGGTGACGGCGGCGAAGAAGACGATGTAGAAAACGGCGTCAGCGGCACCGGCTGCGAAAATCCCTTCAGCCAGGTCACCCTCCTGATCGGCACGGAAACCGGCGATCCGGGCATCTGCAACGCGCCCGTGCGTACCTTCTGGCGCCAGAACAAGTGATGGGCGCCCCATCGCTTACGCTACGGCGCCAGCACATCTCCACGACGGCGGCGGGCCCCTCGCGCCCGCCGCAGGCCACCGCCGGCTTCACGCTCACCGAGATGCTGATCGTGGTGGCGATCATCACCATCATCGCGGCCTTCGCCCTGCCCAACTACGGCAAGCAGATGGAGCGCACACGCCGCACGGACGCCCAGGACGCCCTGCTGCAGATCGCTGCTGAGCAAGAGAAGTTCTACATCGACAACAACACCTACACCGCCACCCTGTCCCAGCTGGGGTTCCCCGATGAGGTGTCTTCCAACGGCTACTACGCGCTGGCGGCCACCGTGCCGGATGCCGGTGATAGCTACACGATTACGGCCACGCCCGTGGCCGGCGGCGCCCAGGCGAACGATACCCTTTGCACGTCCCTGAGCTACGACCACACCGGCCGCCGCACCGCGACGGACGGCTCCAACGACACCACGGCTGAGTGCTGGCGATAGCTAGCACCTGAGCCGCCGATACGCCCCTAAGCGGGCTTATCGGTAAACCGAGAAGCGGGTCACAGCCGGTCATAAGCAACCGACTGTGAACCGTGCACGGGGCACCGTGCCGCTCATCACGCGTTCCCTCCCATTCGTCCACACCCTCTTCTGCGTACCGTCGAGGGTGCCAGCATCGGCTCCGCTTACTTAGCCATTACGCGGAGTGCTTCACGATGCGACAGCGCGTTCACCGTCAACGCGGCCTATCCCTGGTCGAGGTCCTGGTCACCCTGGTGGTGATCTCCATTGGCATGCTCGGCATCGCCGCCCTGTACGTGGAAAGCCTTCGCGTGGGCTACACGGCCCTGAGCCGCACGCGTGCCGTCTCCCTCGCGGCAGACATGGCGGACCGCATCCGCAGCAACCCCGCGGGCGAGGCCACCTACGCCGCAGACAACAACGCCGCGGGCACCAACCCGCCCTTCGCCTGCGCCGAAACCGCCGGTGGGGCGGCCATCGCCTGTACCCCGGATGAGTTGGCTGAGTTCGACATCTGGCAGTGGAAGACCTTGATCGGCAACTCCAGTGAGGATTCGGCGATGCAACTCGGTCTGCCGGGCGGTGTCGGGATCATCGAGTACGACGACACCACCTTCCCGAGCACCTTCGTGATCACCGTGAGCTGGACCGAGCGCGACGAGGCCCAGTCCTACTCGCTCGCCCTGGCCATCTGAGGAGACGCAAAGATGACACGCACACCCAAGGGCAACGTCAACATCGCGGCGCGCGGCGTACGGGGCTTGAGCCTGATCGAGATCATGGTCGCCCTGTTCATCGGCACCTTCCTGCTCACCGGTGCCTTGAGCATCTACGCCAACGGCTACGGCACGATCCAGGTCACGGCCCGGGTGGCGCGTATGCAGGAGAGTTCGCGCTACGCGATGGAACTCCTGGAGCCGGACATTCGCGCCGCAGGCTACTGGGGCGCAACCACGGACACGGAGTCCATCGACGGTCGTGCCACCCCGGCGGACACGGTGGACATCGCCATCGACAACGACTGCGAGAACAACTGGGCGGTCCACCTGGAGCGACCGATCGAAGGGGCGGACGGCGCCAACCCCTACAACGCCACCTGTCTGATCGGCTCCAACCGCTATATCGCGGGCTCAGACATGCTGATCGTGCGCCACGTGGCGGACACGGCCACGGCAACGGCCGACCTGCAGGCGGGCACCCTCTACATGCGCGCGGACGAAAATCGGGGTGAGCTATTCGTGGGCACCACGGAGCCGGCAGGCTACGCGCCCACCGCCGGCAACTTCGCCCTGATCGTGCACGCCTACTACGTCTCGCCCACATCGGACTTCGATCCGGCCCTTCCCTCCCTGCGCCGCCTGACGTTGGAGAGCGGCGCCAACCCGACGGTTGCCGATGAGGAGGTGCTCGCGGGGGCCGAGGATCTGCAGGTGCAGTTCGGCATCGACACGGACGCGGACGGCTCGGTGAACAGCTACGTCGACGCGGACCCCGCCCTCGACTACTCCCAGGTGATGTCCGTGCGCGTTTGGCTGCGCATGCGCACGGACCAGGACGAGGACGCCTTCGTCGACAACGCTACCTACACCTACGCCGATGTCAGCTTCAGCCCGTCCAACACGGCAGACCCTGACGACGATCGCCTGCGCCGCATCCTGACCAGCAAGACCGTGGCCCTGCGCAACCGCGTGGTGGAACTGAACGGCGGCGCGCTCTAGCGCGCCCACCCCGAATCAACACGAGGAATCACCGATGCAACAGCGTCAACTCGCCATTCATCGCCAGCCCGTCGTACGCCGGGCACTGAGCGCCTCACGCCAGCGCGGCGCCGCCCTGGTGGTCGGCCTGGTGCTTTTGTTAGTCATGACCCTGCTCGGCGTGACCGGCATCAGCAGCAACACCCTGGACCTGGTGATGGCCGGCAACACCCAGCATTCCCAGGATGCCTTCGAGGCCGCCGAGTCCGCGATTCAGGCGGAGGTACTTCGCGGCCCGCTGGACGACATCGCCGTGCCCCGCGTGACCGAGGACTACCAGTTCACGGCGGGCGTCACCGCGGACACGACCACCACCTACAACAGCACCCAGCTGCCGCCGCCGGGGTACTCGCTCACCGAGTACCGCTCGGACCATTACCAGATCGACAGCTTGGGCGAGTCGGCCCGCGGGGCGCGCTCCAATCACCTGCAAGGCTTCTACGTCGTGGTGCCCTCAGGCCTCGGCGACGACTAAGTGCCCACCCCCACCCAGGCAAGGAGTGACATCGTGCACCAACGTGACCTTCGACCGTGGCGCCGCGTACTGTTGGCTGGCGCCACCGTAGCCGCCACCTTCGCCGCGGGTTGGGCTCAGGCGGAAGACGCCGAGCTGTACCAAACCGCCGCCAACGAATTCGGCCCCGACTACTACGCCAACGTCCTGTTCGTCATCGACACCTCGGGCTCGATGAACGAGGACGTCGACGGCCGCTCGCGCCTGGACATCGTCAAGGAGGTGGTCACCCGCTTTCTGAACGAGTTGGAGTACGTAAACGTCGGTCTCATGCGCTTCGACTCCGGCTACATGACCGGCCCGCTCCTGCCCGATGACTTCAACGAAGGCGGCGGCATGGTGCTGCACGCCATCGAAGACATCTCGACGGCACGCGACGACATCCTCGCCCAGGTGGCGGCCCTCACCGCCACCGGCACCACCCAGCTCTCTGAGACCATGTACGAGGCCGCCTCCTACATGATGGGCTGGGACGTGTACTTCGGCCTGGACACCTACGCGGGCAGCTTCGACGAGGAGCCCCTGCCCGAGAACTTCTCGCCGAGCGACCCCGACTCCCACGACGGCACCACCTATATAAGCCCCGCCCGCCAGTGCCAGGAGAACCACATCGTCTACCTCACGGACGGGCAACCGCAGTTCGACTCCGAGATCACCGACGTGGTCCCCACCTGGCCCGGCTTCGAAGGCATCTGCACGGACAACCCGGACTGGAACTGGAGCTTCTACAGCGTAGACGGCGACGGCGACTGCCTCGACGACATCGCCGCCTACCTCTACGAGAACGACATCTACGGCACGGAAGCGGACGGGTTCCAGAACGTCATCACGCACACGATCGGCTTCTTCCAGGACCTTCCCCTGCTGGAGGACACGGCCGTGCGCGGTGGCGGTCGCTACTACCTGGCCGATGACGCGGACACGCTCCTGAGCGTGCTCGAGCAGATCTTCGTGGAGGTGGCCGACGGCGGCAGCGCCCTCACCTCCCCGGGCGTCTCCGTCAACGCCTTCGATCGCACCACCCACCTCGATCAGCTCTACTACAGCGTGTTCGAGGCCACCGGGACGTCGCGCTGGAAGGGCAACCTGAAGCGCTATCGCATGGGCGAAAACGCCGGCGGTGACCTGGTGGTGATCGATGCGGACGACATGGAAGCGGTGGACCAGAACACGGGCTTCTTCCGCGAGGAGTCGCGCAGCTGGTGGTCGCAGGCGCCGGACGGCTTCTCCGTGGAGGCCGGCGGCGTCGGCTCCCTGCTACCCGCCGAACGCAACGTCCTGACCGAGTGGGGCGGCACCCTCCTGCCCTTCACCACAACCAACCTCGACCTGTTCGCCGACTACCTCCTCGCCAACCTCGACATGAACCTGCTCAACCCCGAGGCCGCTAGCGACAACGATCGCCTCAAGGAACTCCTGCAGTGGGTGTCCGGCAAGGACGTGAAGGACGACGACGAGGACGGCGACACGCAGGAGCCGCGCAGCCAGCTCGGCGACCCCATGCACTCCAAGCCCGTGGTGGTCACCTACGCTCGTGGTGAAGACGAGCCCCAGGCCGTGGTCTTCGTCGGCTCCAACGAGGGCTTCCTCCACGCCTTCGACGGCCAGACGGGCGCCGAGCTCTCCGCCTTCCTACCGCTGGAGCTGGTGGAGCACGTCGACGACTGGTACGCAGACTACGAGACCACCACCCGCATCTACGGCGTGGACGGCCCCATCGCTGCCTGGGTCCGCGACGGCGGCGACGGCGAAATCAACGCCGGCGACGGCGACAGCGTCTATCTCTACGTAGGCCTTCGCCGCGGCGGCGACTACCTCTACGCCCTCGACTACACCGATCCGCTCAACCCGCAGATCATGTGGAAGCGCTCGGCCGCGGACAACGGCTTCGCCCAGCTCGGACAGACCTGGTCACCGATCACCCGCACGCGGGTGAAGACCGGCACCTTCGGCAGCGAGCTGGACCAGGACGTGCTGGTCTTCGGCGGCGGCTACGACGTCCGTCAGGACAACTACTCCGCCTACGCGCCCGACTCGGTGGGCAACGCCATCTACATGATCAACGCCTTCACCGGCGAGCTGGTGTGGTCCGGCAGCGCCGCCAACACGGCGGACACGGTCACCCAGGCCTACCTCGAGGACATGGAGTCGGCGATCACCGGCGCCATCCGCGTGGTCGACCTCAACGCCGACGGCTTCGCCGACCGCCTCTACGCGGCGGACCTCGGCGGTCGCGTGTGGCGCCTCGACGTGCACAACCCGCGCGAAGAGGGCGACTACTTCCACATCACCGGCGGCGTGCTCGCCTCCCTGGGCGGTGCGGCGGGCGGTGACAGCAGCGACAACCGTCGCTTCTACTACGCCCCCGACGTCGCCCTCGGCGAAGCCGCCGGGCGCGACTTCTTCAACATCACCGTCGCCTCGGGCTATCGCGCCCATCCGAAGTACGACGGCCTCAACGATTACTTCTTCGTGGTACGCGACTTCTATCCCTTCGACGACTTGGGTCTGAGCGAGAACCCGGCAGCGGAGTACGTGGACAAGTACGGCTTCACCAAGGCCGACTTCGCCTACATCGGCGACCTCGCCAACAACCCCGATAGCCTCGTCAGCGGCTACTACATGCCGATGGTGACGGCGGCGGGCGAGAAGGTGCTGTCGGAGACGCGCATCTTCCAGAACACGGCCAGCTTCACCAGCTACCTGCCCGACGATGGCACCACCCAGGCCTGCTTCGCTGCCCTCGGCAACGGACAGCTCTACAACGTCGATCTAGGGACGGGTGCCGTAGGCGTCGAAGAGCTCGACAAGCCCGGCATCCCCCCGGAAGTGGTCTACATCTTCACCGAGGATGAGGGCGCGGGTTACATCCCGCCCACCTGCTTCGGCGACTACTGCGGCGACGACCCACCGCCCGAAGGCGACGGCGGCGGCGAGGAAGAAGAAGTCGCGGAGGGCCCCGGCGGGCGGGACATCGGCTGCGTGGTCGGCCCCGAGAGCTGTGACGCTGCGGGTGCGGAGCTGCCCGTGAAGACCTTCTGGCGTCAGGAAGATACGGACGACGTGGGCGGCGGCAACTAGCCTCCCCTCGTGGCAACCCGGTCGCGGTGGCGCCACCTCGGCGCGCCGCGATCTCGATCAGTCGCCGCTGCCGCCCTTCGCCGCCTTGCGCAGGGCGGCCTCTTCCGCCGAGCGGCTGAAGAACCCGTCGATGATCAGGAGGATCGCGCCGAGGGTCAGGGCGGAATCTGCCACGTTGAAGGCCGGGAAGAAGTGTTGCTCGTAGTGCACGTGGATGAAGTCGATCACCCACCCGTACTGCACTCGATCGATCACGTTGCCGAGCGCCCCACCTAGCATCAGCGCCAACGCAGCACTCAGAATGCCCCGCCCACGCAGCAGGCGCAGCCAGAGCACGATACCTATCGATACCGCCAGGCCAAGCCCGACAAAGAGCCAGTGCTGCCAACCGGAAGCACCGGCGAGGAAGCTGAACGCCGCGCCCGTGTTGTGCAGTCGGGTGATGTTGAAGTAATCGTTGACCACCATCACCTGGGCGTACTCGAAGTGCTGCACGATGTAACGCTTGGTGAGTTGGTCCAGCACGATGACCAGCGCCGAGAGCCATAGCCACGCGCCGTTGCTACGCCAGCCGAGCACCCAGCGCACGACGGGGTGCATGGCGCTGGGCTGTGATCCTTCCGGCGAGCTCATCCTGTGCCTTCTCCTTGCGAGTGTTGTGCCGAAGGACTCTCGTCATCGCGCGCCAGCGCCTCAAGGGCTGCGGCGGCATCTTCATCCATCTGGCGGGTGAGCGCTTCCAAGCTGTCGAAGCGTACTTCATCGCGCAGGTGTTCGACGAACTCCACGCGCAAGCGCTTGCCGTAGAGATCCCCGCTGAAGTCGAACAGGCATACCTCCAGCAGCAGGCCCTCGCCGTTGACCGTGGGGCGGCTGCCGAGGCTCGCCACCCCGGGCCAGCGCGCCTCATCCTCCCCCGGCACGACGCCTGCCACGCGCACGGCGAAGATGCCGTGCAGCGGCGAGTGCAGGCGACGCACGGGGATGTTCGCCGTGGGGTAGCCCAAGGTGCGCCCTAGCTTCTGGCCGTGGATGACGCGCCCGCTCATCGCGTAGGGCCGCCCCAACAGGCCTTGCGCTCCGACGAAGTCATGGGCGGCCAAGGCCGCCCGGATCCGCGTGCTGGACACGCGTTCGCCATCCAGACACACCGTGGGTGCCGCGTCGACCGCGAATCCGGCGCGCTCGCCATGCGCCTTGAGCGTGTCGAAGGAGCCGGTGCGATGGCGGCCGTAGCGCGCGTCGGCGCCGACCAGCACGTGGGTGACGCCCAAGCCGTCGACCAGCAGGCGCTCGACGAAGGTCTCCGGGGCGAGGCTCGCAATGCGCTCATCGAAGCGCAGGCAGACGACCTGATCGACGCCGAGCGTGGCAAGTACGTCGAGCTTCTCGCCGAAGCGCATCAGGCGCCGAGGCGCGCGGACAGGATCGAAGTACTCGCGTGGCGTAGGCTCGAAGAGGAGCACGCTGGTGCGGCTGGCGCCGAGCGCACGCAAGCGCTCGATGATCGCCTGGTGACCACGGTGCACGCCGTCGAAGTTGCCGAGCGTCAGTGCCGTGCCCCGGTGCTCAGGGCGCAGATTGTAGAGGCCCCGAATCAGCTGCATCGATCAAGCAAGGTGCGGGCGGTACAAGCGCGAAAGTATAGCGCGGCCATCGTAGACGCTCAGGCGGGCGTGGCCAGGTGCCGGGGCCGCAGGCCGAACAGCCACAGGGCGGCGGCGTAGCTTGCCGCCCCGCCCAACACGCACACGGCGAGATGCCCGGCCCGCTGCCACGCCGTTGCGACCAACCAATCGTCCGCAGGTCCGGCGAGCCACCACACCAGCACCCCCATCAGCGTCGCCGCCGCGAGCAGGCGCGGCAGCAGGGTGCGCCATGCCGCACTGGGCGTGTACACCCCTTCGCGGCGCAGCCCACGATAGAGCAGGCCCGCGTTGACGAAGGCCGCGACGCCGGTCGCCGCCGCCAGGCCCGCGTGGGGGGCGGCGAAGCTCACCTGCAGGAACACGAGTACGAACACGCCGTTCAGGATGATGTTCACGCCCATGGCGATGATGCCGATGCGCACCGGCGTGCGCGTGTCTTGGCGGGAAAAGTAGCCGGGCGCCAGCACTTTCACGAGCACGAAGCCGAGCAAGCTCAGGCCGTAGGCGGTGAGCGCGTAGCCCGCCATCACCGTGTCGTGGGCGTCGAACTCCCGGTACTGGAACAGGGTGGCGATGAGCGGCACGGCGAGCAGCGTGAGGCCGATCGCCGCCGGCACGGCGATCAACGCCGTCAGGCGCAGGGCCCAGTCGAGGGTGGCGCTGAAGGCCTGGGGCGCCTCTCGGTCGTAGCGCGCGGAAAGGCGCGGCAGGATCACCGTGGCCAGGGCCACCGCGAACAGCCCCAAGGGGAACTCGAGCAGCCGATCGGAGAAGTACAGCCAGCTGATGCTGCCCGTCTCCAGGTAGGACGCGATGTGCCGGTCGACCAGCAGGTTCAGCTGCGCCACGGAGGAGCCGAAGATCGCCGGCAACATCAGCGTGAGCACGCGCTGGACGTTCTCATCCCGCCAGCCCCAGCGCGGCCGCGGCAGGCGGCCGATGGCGCGCAGGAACGGCAGTTGGAATGCGAGCTGCGCCGCCCCCGCCACGAGCACGCCGACGGCCAGGCCCATCTCCGGTCGCGCCAGTCCCGTGGAGAAGAACACCGCGGCGCTGATCAGCACCAGGTTGAGCAGCACCGGGGTGAAGGCCGGCACCGCGAACCGCTCGTGCACGTTGAGCACGGCGCCCGCCAGCGCCGTGAGCGAGATGAACAGGATGTAGGGGAAGGTGAAGCGCAGCATGTCGACGGCAAGGTCGAAGCGATCCGCCGCCTCGCCGCCGCCGAAGCCTGAGCTGAACCCTAGGATCAGCACGGGCGCCCCGATGACGCCGAGGACGGTGACCCCGATCAGAATGCCGCCGAGGGTGCCCGCCACGCGGTCGATGAACGTGCGCTCCGCCTGCGCGTCGCCCGCCTTGCGCACCTGGGTGAGCACGGGCACGAAGGCCGGCGAAAAGGCGCCCTCGGCGAACAGCCGACGCAGGAAGTTCGGGATCTGAAAGGCGACCACGAAGACGTCCATGCCCGCCCCGGCTCCGAACAGGCGAGCCAGCACCACGTCGCGGATGAATCCGAGCACCCGCGACAGCAGGGTCATGGCGCTGACGATGGAGGTGGACCTGAGAAGACTGCGTGCCACGCGGCAGGAAACCTAGGCGATCATTGACACGACGCAGCGTCGCGCGAATAATTGTGGATTACCCGGCGCCCTTGTGTGTGCCCGCGGGGCTAGCTTCCGCGGCCAGGCGCCTTGTTCGTTCACGCAAAGCATTCGAGGCAAAGACTCTTGGCTAACTCCAAGCAGGCCACCAAGCGCGCCCGCCAGGCCGTCGGCCGCCGCGCCCACAACATGTCGCTCCGCTCGCGCATGCGCACCATGATCAAGCGCGTCCGCAAGGCCATCTCCGAGGGCGACGCCGCCGGCGCCAATGAGCACTTCAAGGCTGCCGCCCCCGTCATCGACGGCATGGTGAGCAAAGGCGTTCTGCACCGTAACGCCGCTGCGCGCTACAAGAGCCGCCTGAACAGCGCGATCCTCAAGCTCAACGCCTGAGGTCTCGTCGCGACCGCCTCGGTTCACGAGCGCGGTCGCAAGCTCGCTGGGTCGCGCGAGCGCCATCAAGGCGCGTCTTCCCAGCCCGTCGCCGTGGATCCCGTCGCGGCGTCCTCGCCTTCCTCCTGACGCTCCGCCTCCTCGCGCATCTGCTCGAGGCGCTGCATCAGTGCGCCTGCCAGCTCCTTGCAGCCCGCACCGGTCACGGCCGACAGGCGCCACACGGGGCCCTGCCAGGCGAGCGTGTCCGTGATCCGCGCGATCTCGGCCTCCGCGTCTTCGTCGCTCAGCAGATCCAGCTTGTTGAACACCAGCCAGCGCTCGCGCCCGGCTAACTCGGGCGAGAACTTCTCGATCTCGCCCGCGATGGTGGTGACCGCCTCCAGGGGATCGCCTTGGGGCGGTGCCAGGTCCACCAGGTGCAGGAGCAGTCGCGTCCGCTCCAGGTGCTTCAAGAAGCGAATGCCTAAGCCCGCCCCTTCCGCAGCGCCCTCGATGAGTCCGGGCACGTCCGCCAGCACGAAGCTCTGATGGCTGCCCACACGGACGACGCCGAGGTTTGGGTGCAGGGTGGTGAAAGGGTAGTCCGCGATCTTCGGTCGGGCCGCCGACATGGCGCTGATGAGCGTGGACTTGCCCGCGTTCGGCATCCCCAGCAATCCCACGTCCGCCAGCAGGCGCAGTTCCAGCTGTAGCTGACGTGCCTCCCCGGGCTGGCCCGGCGTGAACTGGCGCGGGGCGCGGTTGGTGCTGGACTTGAAGTGCACGTTGCCGAGGCCGCCGTCGCCGCCGCGGGCGACGATCAGACGGGCGTCGGCGTCGGCCAGGTCGCCCAGGGTCTCGCCGGTGTCGACGTCCTTCACGATGGTGCCGACGGGCACCTTCACTTCGAGCGATTGGCCGCCGCGCCCGGTGCAGTCCTTGCCGCGACCCGCCTGCCCCGTCTCCGCGCGGAAGCGCCGCTGGGTGCGGAAGTCGACGAGTGTGTTCAGGCCCTCGTCCGCCACCAGGATCACGTCGCCGCCGCGCCCGCCGTCGCCCCCGTCCGGGCCACCCTTGGGCACGTACTTCTCGCGGCGCATGCTGGCGCAGCCGTCACCGCCCTTACCGGCGCTGACGCGGATGGTGGCTTCATCGACGAACTTCACGACGATCCCTCGCTCAGGCTAGTGATTCAACCGTGGCCCAGGCCCAGAAACAACAAGGCCCCGAGCGCGATGTCGGGGCCTCGTCGGCGTTCCGGCCATGCGGCTCACGCCGCTGGCGGGGCGCTCAGCTCTCGGCAGCCACCACGTCGACGAAGCGACGGGCCTTCGGGCCACGCTTGGTGAAGCGCACTTCGCCGTCAGTGAGGGCGAACAGCGTGTGGTCACGACCCACGCCCACGTTCACGCCGGGGTTGAAGGCCGTGCCGCGCTGGCGAACCAGAATGTTGCCGGCTCGCACCTGCTGGCCGCCGAACTTCTTAAGGCCCAGGCGCTTGCTCTCTGAATCGCGGCCGTTCCGAGTACTACCGCCTGCTTTCTTATGTGCCATTGCTCGATCGCTCCGGTGTTGTTAGCTGCACTCCGCGCCGCTCACGCGTCGCAGGAGATACCTGTGATTTTCAGTTCCGTGTAGAACTGACGATGGCCCTTCATGCGGAGGTAACCCTGGCGGCGGCGGAACTTCACGATGTCCACCTTATCGCCCTTGGCCGTCTCCTCGATCGTGGCCGTGACCTTACCGCCAGCGACCAACGGGGTACCGACCGTGACGTCCTCGCCGTCACCGACCATCAGCACGTCCGTGAATTCGTAGGTGGAGCCGGGCTCGCCCTCGAGCTTCTCCACGCGCAGGACATCGCCCTCGCTAACCCGGTACTGCTTGCCACCCGTCTTGATGACCGCGTACATGGTTGTTTCTCCTAATCCAGTTGGGCAAAGACGCGGGAGTATAGCGGCGCCGTGGGTGCACCGCAATCAAGCTGATACGCCATTGGAAGTTGCGTCGCCGCAGAGCCGCTTGCACCGCCTATGGCAGACTCATTACGATGCCTCAGCCTTAGTTTAAAGGACGCCGTAGAGCACCCCCCTGCCGATGGTAACGAACCTCAGCCAGGCATCTCCCTCGGAGATGGCCCTGACGGACATTCGCGCGCTGATCTCCGCGGATCTTGCCGCGATCGACGACGAAATCCGTCGACAGCTGCACACCCGCGTGCCCCTGATCGACACCATCGCACATTACATAGTGACCTCCGGCGGCAAGCGCCTGCGGCCCATGATCGTGGTGCTCGCTGCGCGGGCCCTGGGCTACGAGGGCGACGCCCACGTGAAGTCCGCCGCCATCATCGAATTCATCCACACGGCCACCCTGCTCCACGACGACGTGGTGGACGAGTCCCACCTGCGTCGGGGACGCCAGACCGCCAATTCGGTCTACGGCAACGCCGCCAGCGTGCTCACCGGCGATTTCCTCTACTCCCGCGCCTTCCAGATGATGGTGCAGATCGGCGACATGCAGGTCATGGAAGTGCTTGCCGACGCCACCAACGTGATCGCCGAGGGCGAAGTACAGCAGCTAGTGAACTGCCACGACCCCGACACCACCGAGGCCCGCTACCTCGAGGTGATCCGCCACAAGACCGCCAAGCTCTTCGAGGCCGGCGCTCAACTGGCAGCGATCTTAGGCGGGCAGCCCGCCGAGGTGGCCGAGCAACTCGCCGTGTACGGCATGCGCCTCGGCACCGCCTTCCAGCTGCGCGACGATGCGCTGGACTACGACGCCAGCGCCGAGGAGATCGGCAAGAACATCGGCGACGATCTCGCCGAGGGCAAGCCGACGATGCCGCTGATCCACGCGATCCGCGCGGGCACGCCGGAGCAGGTGGCGCTAGTACGTCGTGCTATCGAAACCGGCGGGCGGGACGAAATCGACGCGGTGATCGCCGCGGTTCGCACGTCCGGCGCGCTGGACTACACGCACCAACGAGCTCGGGAAGAGGCGGACGCCGCCCTCGCCGCGCTGGCGCCCCTGCCCGACTCGGTGTTCAAGGATGCCCTCGCCTCCCTGGCGAGCATTTCCGTTAGCCGAAGCTACTAGCTCGCTCGCGCGGTCCAGCCGCCCCTAGTGCAGCTTCACCCGAGGCCGCACGACGCGGGCGATGTGCCCCACCACCGTCATCACCGCCGCCCGGAACCACCCGTGCACCGCGCTTAGGTGCATGCGGTAGAGGCTGATGTACATGATGCGGGCGATACGCCCCTCCACCTTCATGCTGCCGCCGATGAGGTTGCCCATGAGGCTGCCCACGGTGCTGAAGCGTGAGAGGTTCACCAGGGCGCCGAAGTCCGTGTATTTGTAGGGCTTGAGGGGCTTGCCCTCGAACTCGCGAAGCAGGTTTTTCACCAGGCATTCCGCCATCTGATGCGCCGCCTGGGCGCGCGGCGGCACGTAGCGTTCCGGATCGTCCGGCATCGGGCACGCCGCGCAATCGCCGATGGCGAAGATCGCGGGGTCGCGCGTCGTGCGCAGGGTCGGTTCGACCACCAGCAGGTTGCCGCGGGTCGTCTCCAGGCCGCCCAGGTCTTTCAGGAACTCCGGGGCCTTCACGCCCGCCGCCCATACTTTCAGGTCGCCCTCGATGAAGGGACCGTCGTCCGCGAGCTTCATACCCTCGCGCGTCACCTCGATCACGCGCGCATTGCAGAGCACCTTCACGCCGATGTTCTCCAGCTCCTCGTGGGCCGCGTTGGAGATGCGCTCCGGCAGGGCCGGCAGGATGCGCGGGCCCGCCTCCAGCAGCACCGTGCGCAGCTGGGACTGATCGAAGTTGTCGAGGCCGTAGTAGCGCAGTTCGTCCGTGGCGTGGCGCAGCTCCGCTGAGAGCTCCACGCCGGTCGCCCCGCCGCCGACGATGGCCACGTCCACGGTCGGCTTCTCCGCCGGGTTCGCCTGGGTCTTCAGCGACGCTGCCACGCAGAGGTTGAGCAGCTTCTGCCGGAAGCGCTCCGCCTGCTGGCGACGGTCCAGGAAAATGCAGTGCTCCGCCACGCCCTTGGTGCCAAAGTCGTTCGAGACGCTGCCCACCGCCATCACCAGGTAGTCGTAGCGGATGCGCTGCTCCGCCATGATCTCCTCGCCGTCCTCGTCGATGGTCGGCGCGACGATCACTTCCTTCGCCTCGCGGTCGAGGCCCGACATCTCGCCAAATAGGTAGCGGTAGCCGAAGCGGTGGGCGTGCTCGCGGTAACCCACCTCGTCCAGGCTCGAGTCGAGGGCACCCGTCGCCACCTCGTGGAGGAGGGGCTTCCAGATGTGGGAGGAATTGCGGTCGACCAGCATGATGTCGGCCTTGCTCTTGCGACCCAAACGACGGCCGAGGGCGGCGACGAGTTCCAGGCCACCGGCACCCCCGCCGACGACGACGATGCGGGGTTTGGGAGCGGCGGAAGGGCTGGCCGCCGTGGCGGCGCTCGAGGCTGGCTGGGACAAGGCGGGACGCGCTCCGATTTCGACTGGCGGGACGCGACATAGTCTACACGGTGCGGCGCACCATTTAATGCGAACTCGTGCGTGAGCCGCTATCGACAGGCGGGGTGGCTTCGGCTATTGTGTGCGGCCCTGTGCGGCGGCGACCGTTCCCTCTCCGGGGTTCCCGAGGTGGCCATTCCTATCCAGCTGCACAGGTGCGGGGGTCTTCCCGCCATTTGT
>JBCBZW010000071.1 GCA_039815145.1 Pseudomonadota bacterium | reverse complement strand
TCCAGGTGTAGCCCTGACTCCAGGTGTAGCCCTGACTCCAGGTGTAGCCCTGACTCCAGGTGTAGCCCTGGCTCCAGGTGTAGCCCTGGCTCCAGGTATAGCCCTGACTCCAGGTGTAACCCTGGCTCCACGTGTAGCCGTTGCCTTCCAGGGGTGTGCCGCTACCGTCATGGACGAAGAACGTCCCATCCTCTGCCATCCCCACGGGCCCACCGAAGTGACGCTCGCCTGTGAGGTCCGCCTGAAGGTCGAGGCCAGTGTTGGCGCAGCCGTCGGCGCCGCTCGCCACCGCGTCCACCGCGTTCACCAGACCGGCGCCCTGCTGGAGCACGCTGTAGGCGAGTTCGCCCTTCTCGATGGCGGGGCGAGCCGTGGCCATCAGGCGGCACTTCACCGTATCCGGCGTTAGCGACGGATCTTCTTCCAGCATCAGGGCCACCACGCCGCTCACCACGGCGGCGGCCTGGGACGTGCCGGACATGCTGAAGTACTCCTCCTTCTTCTTCATGTCCGACGCGTGGGTGCGGGGGATCTTGGCGTCGTACGGCATCCACGCGGTGACGTGGCCACCGGGGGCGACCAGGTCGGGCTTCACGAAGCCCTCGTGGGTCGGGCCGGCAGAGGAGAAGCTTGCGAGGTGATCATCGCTCGGGTCGTAGGGCGTGTAGGCGTCGGTGACCGCGCCCACGGTGATGATGTACGGCACGTTGCCGGGCACACCGATCGTCATGGGGTCGGGGCCCGTGTTGCCGGCGGACGCCACCACGACGATGCCGGCCTGCCACGCGGCCATGACGGCTTGGTTCAGGGGATCGTCCCAGTAGTGCGAGCGCGGCGTCGCGCTGAAGGAGAGGTTCAGCACGCGGATGTTGTACTCGTCGCGGTTGCCGATCACCCAGTCGATGGCGCGGATGACGTCCATGTAGGCGCCGGCGCCGTTTGCGTCGAAAGCCCGGATGGCGATCAGATCCGCCTTCGGCGCGATACCCTCGTGGACCCCGTCAGCCTTCTTGTCTGCGGCGATGATGCCGCTGATATGGGTGCCGTGGCCGTTCTCGTCCTTGACCTCCTTAGCGAGCTTGGCGGGCTGCTTGGTGGCGTCGAGGGTGGCGAGGAGGCGCTTGTCGGTGTCCTTGTGCTTGTCGTCCCACAGGCCCGTGTCGATCACCGCGATGGTGACGTCTTTCCCCTTCACCCCAGCGGCGTGCAGCGAATCGGCGCCCACGAGCAGTGTGTGGCCGACCTCCTGGTCCGTCAGGTGTTCGTGGGAGAACTTGCGGGATTTACCCTGGGCCTTCTCGGGCTCGTCGGCCTTCTTGCCCTTGTCCTTCTTGCCGTTGACCTGCACGGACCAGTCGCGGGAGACGCTGACACCGTCCATCGCGGCGAGCTTGGCGAACGCGTCCTGCGTGAGGCTGGCGCTGACCATGCCGAGGTTCGTCAGCGGAGAACTCCAGGTGCCACCGGCGGCGAGCACGGCGCGCTTCGCGGCGTCGACGTTCTCGGCACGCACGATGTACTGCTGCTGGACCGCAGACGCCGCCTGGCTCACCGGGGCGCTGACGGATGTCGGGTCGGTGGCTAGCGCGGCAAACGGGGCGGTGGCTGCCAGCAGGAGCGAGAAATGCAGGGCGGTGCGGTGGCGCAGGTGGCGCGTGGTCATGGCGATGCCTTCATCAACGAGTCCGTGATGAGGCGTATTTCACAGCAGCGGCCGGCCAAGCGCGCACCAACGCCGGGTGCTCGCCCGGCGGGACGGTGTGAACACCGTCACATAAGCCTTCCGTCAAGTACGGAGCAGTGACCTATGACAACGTAGAGGCCTAAGGCCGCATCTAGGCGGGGCGGCGGAAACGGTAGTGGCCCACCAGCCACTCCCGGCCGTTGTCGTAGCCGAAGGTCTCGGCGCAGGCCATGAAGAACATGCGCCAGCGCTGGAACCACCGCGCTGCTTCGTCCATGCCGTAGACGTCTTGCAGCACGGGCATGATCAGATGCTTCTTCATGTCCTGGCGCTGCAGCCAGGCCTCGGCGGTCTTCTGATAGTGCACACCGCTCACGCGCCATTGGGCGTCGAGCTTCAGCTTGTCCTGAAAGTGCAGCAGCGTGTCCGCCGCCGGCATCTGCCCGCCCGAGAAGAAGTACCGGCCCATCCAGTCATCCACGCCTTCCTCATCGATGAAGGGGTAGAGGTGCTGGGCGTGACAGAAGATGTGCACGAACAGGGTGCCGTCGGGCTTGAGCCAGTCGTGGATGCGTGAGGTGAGGGTCTTGTAGTTGCGCACGTGCTCGAACATCTCGATGGAGATGGCGCGGTCGAAGCGCTCCTGGGTGTCGAACTCGTTCACATCGCAGGTGATCACCTCCACGTTGTCGAGCTTGCGCAGGGCCGCCTGGTCCATGATGAAGCGGCGCTGGCTGGCGGAGTTCGACACAGCGGTGATCTGCGCGTTGGGGTAGTGGGAGGCCATCCACAGGGTGATCGAGCCCCAGCCGCAGCCGAGCTCGAGGATGCGGTCGCCGTCCTGCAGCTGGGCGCGCTCGCAGGTGAGCTCGAGCATGGCGTCTTCCGCGCTGTCGAGGTCACGCACGCCCTGCGGCCAGTAGCAGCTGCTGTACTTCAAGTTCTTGCCGAGCACGTGCTGGAAGAAGGCCGCGGGCACCTCATAGTGCTGTTCGTTGGCGCGGTCCGTGTTGATCGCCACGGGGCTCGAGCGCAGCTCCTCGATCCGCTCCTGGTAGCGCTCGAACTGGCGTTCGACGCTGCGCACCGTCTCCGTGTGCAGGCGCTGCCGGTTGGCCTGCCAGATGCCGAGGCGGATGAGGAAGTCGGGCAGGAGGCCGCGCTCAGCCAGGTCGATTCCGTTCACGTCTCGTGCTCCTCAGGACGAAGTGGCGGGGGAGGGTTGGGTCTGCATCAGCGTCGGCCATTCGAAGCGCGCCGCCGGCTTGTGGAAGATCATGTGCACATCGCTGATACGGCGCTCGAGGAAGCCCGCCTCGCAGTAGCACAGGTAGAAGCGCCACATGCGCATGAAGCGCTCGTCGTAGCCGAGGTCGCGGATCGCCTGGGCGTTCTCCTCGAAGCGTTCGCGCCACAGCTCCAGGGTGCGGGCGTAGTGCAGGCCGATGTCCTCCACGTGGAAGATCGTGAGATCCGAGGACTCGCGCACGCGGCGGCTGATCTCCTCGATCGAGGGCAGGAAGCTGCCCGGGAAGATGTAGCGCTTGATGAAGTCGACGGTGCGTCGGGCGCGGTCGTACTCGCGATCACGGATCGTGATCGCCTGCATCACCATCACGCCATCGGGCTTGAGGCGCGCCGCGCACACCTCGAAGAACTTACCCAGATACTGGTGACCGACGGCCTCGACCATCTCGATCGAGACCACGCGGTCGTATTGCCCTTGGAGGTCGCGATAGTCCTCCAACAGGATCTCGATGCGATCTTCCAAGCCCTCCGCCTTGACCCGCTCGCAGGCGAAGCGGTGCTGTTCGCGCGAGATGGTGGTGGTGGTGACCCGGCAGCCGTAGTGCTTGGCGGCGTGAATCGCGAAGCCACCCCAGCCGGTGCCCACCTCCAGCACGTGCACGCCTGGGCGCAGGTCAGCCTTGCGACAGATCAGGTCCAGCTTGGCGTGGGAGGCCTCCTCCATGGAACTCTCCGGCGTGGGGAAGACGCCGCAGGAGTACATCATCGTGGGGTCGAGGAAGTGCTCGAAGAGATCGTTGCCGAGGTCGTAGTGGCGGGCGATGTTGCGTTGGCTGCCGCTGCGCGTGTTGCGGTCCAGCCAGTAGAGCAGACGTCGTGCGGGCTCGACGATGCCCGACCAGCGAAAATCGTAGGTGGTGGCAAGCTCCTCGTTGCTGGCGCAGATGCGGATCAGCTGGGTGAGATCGTCCACCTCCACCAGGCCGTTCATGTAGGCCTCGCCGAGGCCCACGCTGCCGCTCGCCGCCGCCGCCCACAGGCCGGGGTCCAGCACGCGCACGTTGGCCTGCTGCGCGTCGAGGGGGTTACCGAACACGTGGCGCGCGCCCGCTTCCTCGATCGTGATGCAGCCGCGGGTGAGGGCCGAGAGTTGCTCGAAGATGGCGCGGCGGCAGAAGCGCGCGATCATGCCCCCGCGGGCACTCGCGGTGGATAGAGATCGTGCTGACTCGAGGGTCGGTCGATCGTGTTCAGTCATCAGCGGATCTCCGGCGTTTCCTTACGTCGCCCGATATGGGGATCGGGGAAGAGCGGCGTGCGCTTGAGCCACAGCTTCAGCGCTTCGAAGTGAATGGATCCGATCACCTGGGCGGTCATCAGGGGGAAGCGAAAGAGGGCGGCCAGGGCGCTGCGGGCCGTCAGGGGGCGTCGTTCGAGCATGAGCGACGCATCGAACAGGGGCTCGCCGGTGCCTTCCTGGGCTGAAGGCCGGTTCTGCATGTGCAGGCCGAGGCTCTCCCGCGGATCGCGAAAGCGCCATTGGTAATCGAGATCGATCGGCATGAAGGGCGAGACGTGAAGCTGCTTGGGCGTCTCCCAATGGAACCAGCCGCCGGGGTGCGCCGTCGCCTTGGTCACATCGAGCACGTAGCAATGGCGTTGGCCCCAGGTGTTGTTGACCTCCGCGACGACCACGTCGAGGCGGTCGTGCTCGTCGTAGCAGTAGTAGCAGCTGATCGGGTTGAAGCAGTAGCCGAAGTAGCGCAAGTGCGTGAGCAGTCTTATCGCGCCGCGCACGGGGCGGTCGAGGCTCTGCTCGACGAGGCGCTCGATGGTCTCGCGCAACGGCACGTCCGCATCGCCGTAGTGGTCGGCCCGGCGAAACCACGCCAGGGACGGGCCGCGGGCGGACCAGCCGGGGAGGCCGTCGAACGCCGTCGGCAGCTCATCGAGGTCCAGCAGCACCATGAACAGGCCGTAGCGAAACGCGTGCTCGCGTGGCGCGTGGCGCCGATGCCTAACCCACCCTTGGTAGAGCGCGGTCTTCATCGTGGTGTCGTTCCCTGAAGGCGTGGACGGCATCGAGTGCGCTGCGCACACCGTCCTCGTGAAATCCATTCCGCCAGTAGGCGCCGCAGTAGGAGGTGCGAGCGGTGCCGTCCAGCTGCTGGGCCTTGGCCTTGGCCGCGTCGGCGCGGGCGTCGAGGATGGGATGAGCGTACTCGATGCGTTGGATCACCTTGGCCGGATCGATGTGTCCCGGATCGTTGAGCGTCACGCAGAAGGGCACGGGAGCACGCAGGCCCTGGAGACGGTTCATGTAATAGGTGACGGCCACGCGGTCCTGCGCTTCGCGCGGGATGTGGTAGTTCCAGGAGGCCCAGGCGCCGGTGCGTCTGGGCAGCACGGAGGCGTCCGTGTGCAGCACCGCTTCGTTCGGTTGGTAGCGGATCGCCTCCAAGGTCTCCCGCTCGAGGGGGCTCGGATCCGCCAATAGCTGCAACGCCTGATCGCTGTGGCAGGCCATGAAGACGTGATCGAACATTGCCGTGTGGCCGTCTTCCAGGGTCAGGGCGACGCCCGCGTCCGTGCGTTGCACGCGGGTCACGCCGTTGCCCGTGTGGATGCGATCAGCGAGGGGGGCGCTCAGGGCCTTCGCGTAGGTGTGGGAGCCGCCCACGATCGTGCGCCAGAAGCGACGCCGCTCCGGATTCAGCATCCCGTGGTTACGCAGGAAGCGGATAAAGAACTCCGCGCCGAACTCCCCCATCATGTCCGGCTGCGCCGACCAGATGGCCGCCCCCATCGGCACCACGTAGTGATCGACGAAAGGCTTCGAGTAGCGGTGCTCTGCCAGGAACTCGCCGAGCGTCTGTTCGGGCGACAAGGACTGGAGCAGTCGCGGTGCTTCGGCGTTGAAGCGCAGGATGTCGCGAACCATCCGCCAGAAGGAGGGTTGCAGCACGTTGCGCTTCTGGATGAACAGGTCGCTGGTCTGATCGCCCTTGTACTCGCGCCCCGTGCGGTCACAGCGCACGCTGAAGCTCATCTCCGCCGGTCGCGACGGCACGCCGAGATGGCGGATCAGGGTGCTGAAGCTCGGGTAGGTCCAATCGTTGAAGACGATGAACCCGGTGTCCACGGGCCAGACCGTGCCGTCGATCTCCACCTCCACCGTGTTGGTGTGGCCGCCGATGCGCGCGTCGCGCTCGAAGACGGTCACCTCGTGTTGCGGGTGCAGGCAATGAGCGGCGGTGAGCCCCGCGATGCCGCTACCGACGACGGCGATTCTCAACGAGACGCTCCCTGGCTGGCCGAGATGCTGTGGGACAGGGCGTCCTGTGGGGGAGGCTTGAGGTCCCAGATCAATCCCAGGCGCGCCATCACCCAAAGGGCGTAGTAGGTAAGGTCGATCTCCCACCAGCGCAGCCCCTGGCGCGCGGAGCGCGGGAACTTGTGGTGGTTGTTGTGCCAGCCCTCGCCGAAGGTGATCAGGGCGACGAACCAGTTGTTGCGGCTGTCCTCGCCGGTCTCGAAGCGCTTGCGGCCGAAGATGTGGCAGATCGAGTTCACGCAGTAGGTGGCGTGGTAGAGCAGGGTGGTGCTGACGAAGAAGCCCCACACGAGCATCTGCCAGGAACTGGTGCCAAGGCTCGGTGCCGTGATGCTGAGCACCAGGCCGAGCAGCCACAGGAGCACGGCGAAGCCCACGGAGATCCACAGATCCCACTCGTCCAGCCAGCGCAGCTCGGGGAAGCGGGAGAAGTCCTGGATGCGTTCCTCGCGGGTGACCAGGTTCTCCGGCGAGAGGAACCAGCCGATGTGGCTCCAGAGAAAACCGTGGGCCTTGGGCGAGTGGGCGTCGGCCTGCGTGTCCGTGTGCGCGTGATGGTCGCGGTGGTGGGCGGCCCACCACAGGGGCCCACGCTGGACCGCCGCGGTGGTGATGAGTCCGAACAGGAACTGCACCGGTCGCGAGGTCTTGAAGCTGCGATGGGAGAAGTAGCGATGGAACCAGCCGGTGATGCCGAACATGCGCAGGGAGTAGGTGAGCACCGCGACCAGCACCGCCACCGGGCTCACGCCGACCAGGAACACGCCGATCAGCGCGGCCAGATGCATGAACACCATCAGGGCTACGCCCACCGGTTCGAGGCGGCGTGAGCGCGCCGTGGCCACCAGCGCCTCGGGGGCGTCAGGATTGAGGGAAGCAGGATCCGCCATAGGTCTCAGGGACACCCCTCCAGGTCGAGCGTCGTGGAAGCGATAAGGAGATAAGCAGGGTTACGTATAGCGGCCGCATACGGTTTCATCTCGTGGGCGCTGGAGACACGTCGACACGGCGCCTGTCGGGACCGTAGTAGGTCGGTGCGCCGTCGCTCGGCGGCCGGGTGCACCCGCTGTTGTGCGGGGCGATCTCGCATCCGCCGGGGGCGGCCGGATGGCTCAACTGTCGCTCTCACTCTCGCCCGAGCCCCCCTGTCGGAGGGTCCTCGTGTCTACCCTGCTTGACACTGATGGTACTACCGATTGGCCGAGAGAGCGATTTGTTTCGTGTAATCAGTCGCCTAAATCTTTGCCGCGGAATGATGAGGCGGGGCCGTGGGGTCTATGGGGTGCTGCCACGGTCAGGCCAGTTGGTGGCCGAGCAAACGCGCCCCGGAGGCGTACCCAGCGATCGAATCCATTAGTTCACGAAATGATCACAAGCGGGGCGGTGGCGTAACCGTGGGGGCCGAGTGGCCAACTTTCCGGGTAAGCAACCCCGGTATCGCTACCCGAAGGAGATCGAAGTGAATCGACTGCCCTCATCGCTCAAGCCCCTTGCCCTGGCGCTGCTGGCGTCCCTTTTCGCCGCCGGCGCGGCGCACGCAAACGTGGAGGTAGCGCCCGCCCAGACGGTGGCCGATGGGCAGCGCGCCGAGGTGGTGCGCGTTCACCATCGCACGGCCAAGCGCGGTTTTCGACGGAGTGACCGTCGCTTTCACCGCGGTTCGCGCTATCGCTACTCATCGCGTTACGGATTTCGTCGCGGCTACGGCTACCGGCCGTATCACTACGGTTATCGCCCCTACGGTTTCCGTTCGCGCAGCTTCCGCCGCGGCTATCGCTACTGACCGTGACCGCGCCGTCGCCGACTCAACGCGTCATCGGTGCTGGCGACGGCGCCAGGAACGCCCGCAGGGGCTGCGTCTCACACGCGAGCGTCGCCTCCAGGGCCGGTGATTGCGGGTGTTGCTGGCGGTAGACCACCCGCCTCGCGAGCAACGCGAGGCTCAAGGGGTAGGGCAGGTCGATCGCGGCGTTGCGCTGCGCGGAGGTGAGCTCGCGGGCGTCGCGTAGCACCTGCGAGGCGGCGTGGTTGCGGGCCACCACGTCGTCGAGGAACACCGACTGCTGCGGATCCATCCCCTCGAGCAAATGGCGCAGCGCGCTCGCTTCTGCGTTCGGCAGCAGATCGGCGTTCACCCGCAGCGACCGCGCGCTGATCACCGACGGCCAGGTGCCCCTCGCGAGGGCCTCGGCGATGAGGTGATCGGAGGTGGAGTAGGGCACCTGGTGGTGCTCCAGGCGAGCGCTCGCGTACCAGTGGGCGGCGTGCAAGGAGGTAGGCTCATCTCGCCGTGCCTTGTCGTCGAGGAAGCCGAGCAGGAGGTTGAGGTAGTCGTCGGAGGCTTCGATGGCTTCTGCCGAGAGTTGGCACCCGGTGGCGGTGACGGCGGGATGGGCGGCGAAGAAGCCACAGCTGACGGCTTCGGCGAACTGACCGCCGTGGCAGGCGCCGCTCACCATGATGAGTTCGCCGCCGTCGTCACCCAGGGGAGCCAGGTGGAGTGGCCGCAGGGTCAGTCCGTGGCCCCAGAGCGGCGCGCCCGTGGGGCCGGCGTGGCCCGCCTGGAACAGCAGGGTGCGGGCCCGCGGCGTCTGCCGGATGCCACTCAGCACCGCGTTCAGATCGTCCGCAGTGGCGGCGAATTCGCGGGCGACGTCACCGCGGCGAAACTCCACGGCGCCGTCCACGAGCAGGCTCTCATCATTGCCGTCGACGGCGGGACCGTGGCCGTGCAGGGTGACCCGAGTGGACTGTGGGCTCAGCGCAGCGAAGACCCGTTGCGCTTCGGCGAGGCGGGTGCTGACGAAGGTGGCGTTGGCGAGCGGGGTGCTCGCTGATCCCCACAGCACCAGGCGTGGCGCTGGCTCGTAGGGCACGGGGGCGCGCAGATCGACCAGGGCGATCTCCTCCCGCGGGCGCCGGCCGTCGACGGCGACCTCGACGAAGTACTCGAGGTTCCATTGGGCCTTGAAGAAGTCAGCGTAGGGCAGCGCGTGGGACAAGGCCGGGTGATGCGCCTCAGGTTGCGCGGGCGGGAACATGACCTGCTCGTCGTAGCGCAGGGCGCGCATGTCGGCGGATTCGGCGATGTTGCCCGCGAACAGCACTCGTTCCTGCTCGCCCATCACCAGGACGATGAGTTGCAACTCCCAATGGGGACCGCGCGGGCCGATGTCCTTGGGCAGCTGCGATAGCACATGGGCGGACAGATCACGTTTGTCGACGTGCACGATCGGCAGGCTGAGCTCGCCGTGGACCAGATGATCGCCGTAGGCACGCCGCTCAGCGGCGGTCTCGTAGATCTTGCAGGTGTTGCAGTCGGGCCCGGACGCGAGCCAAAGGGCGAGTCCCTCGGCGCGTGTGGCCCCGAGGGCGGAGTGCGCCGCCAACAGCAGGGTGAAGCAGGCCAGCGCGAAGCAAAATCGCAAGATCGTCTCCATTCCCTCAGGGCCGCGGTGGGCCGGCACGAGCTAATCGAAGAGTTAGGGAATGCCAAGGGGCGTGGGTGGGCAGGGCCAGCCATCGCCGACAAGCTTTGGGAGGGAGTGGGCAACCTGCTGGCTGCCCGCTCCGTTCGGCGAGTGCACGACTAGCCGCGTTGCTCGATCGGCACGTAGGCACGCGCGTCGGTGCCCGTGTAATCCGCGCTCGGGCGAATGATGCGATTGTTCGAGCGCTGTTCGATCACGTGGGCCGTCCAGCCGCTGGTGCGCGAGCACACGAAGATCGGCGTGAACAGCGGCGTCGGAATGCCGAGGTAGTGGTAGGACGGGGCGTGGAAGAAGTCCGCGTTGGGGAAGAGCTTCTTCTCATCCCACATGAGCTTGGCGATGGCGTCCGCCACGTGGAACATCTGCTCCTTCTCCGACGAGCCCTTGGCCAACTTCTCCGCCCACTCCTTGATGATCGGGTTGCGCGGATCGAACTCGCGGTACACGGCGTGGCCAAAGCCCATGATCTTCTCTTTGCGCTCGAGCATGCCCCCCACCTCGGCCACGGCCTGTTCTGGGGACTCGAAGCGTTCGATCAAGGCCATGGCTGCCTCGTTGGCGCCGCCGTGCAGGGGGCCGCGCAGGGAACCGATAGCGCCCGTCACGCACGAGTGCATGTCCGACAGGGTGGAGGCGCACACTCGGGCGGTGAAAGTGGACGCGTTGAACTCGTGCTCCGCGTACAGGATCAGCGAGACGTCCATCACGCGCTGGTGCATCGCCGATGGCGGCTGCCCCGTGAGCAGGTGCAGGAAGTGGCCGGCGATGGTCGGCTGGTCGGAACGCGTATCGATGCGCTCGCCGTGCTGCGCGTAGCGCCACCAGTAGGTGATGATGCCGGGGAAGGCGGCCAGCAGGCGATCGGTGACGGCGTGTTGGTCCTGGAAGCTCAGCTCCGGCTCCAGGTTGCCGAGCATGCTGCATCCGGTGCGCATCACGTCCATCGGATGGGCTTCCGGAGGAATGCGCTCCAGCACCTCGAGCAGCCGTCGCGGCAGCTCTTGCAGCGATTGCAAACGTTCTCGATAGGCGCTGAGCTGAGCCTGGGTGGGCAGTTCGTCGTGGTGGAGCAGCCAGACGACCTCTTCGAAGGTGGCCTGGGCGGCCAGGTCGGCGATGTCGTAGCCGCAGTAGGTCAGGCCGGTGCCGCTCTGGCCCACCGTGCACAGGCGGGTTTCACCGGCGCTTTGGCCGCGCAGGCCCGCGCCCCCGAGTTTCTTGTCCACCATGGGCTACTGCTCCTCCTTGTCTGAGCGGCTGAACAGCGCGTCGAGCTTGTCCTCGTAGGCGTGGTAGTCCAGCACCTCGTAGAGCTCCGCGCGGGTTTGCATCGTGTCGACGATGGCGGGTTGCTGAACACCTGCCTCGCGCAGGGATGCGTAGACGTTCTCCGCCGCCTTGCTCATGGCGCGGAAGGCCGACAGCGGGTAGAGGGCCATCGCCACCCCCACCTCGGCGAGTTGCTCGCGCGTGTAGAGCGGGGTCATGCCGAATTCCGTGAGGTTGGCCAGCACGGGCACGGGCACCTTCTCGGTGACTCTGCGGTAGTGGCCGATCTCGGTCATGGCCTCGGCGAAGATCGCGTCTGCGCCGGCCTCGGCGTAGGCCGCGATGCGCTCGAGCATCGGCTCCATGCCTTCCACGGCGAGGGCGTCGGTGCGCGCCATGATGACGAAGGACTCGTCAATTCGGGCGTCCACCGCCGCCTTGATGCGATCGACCATCTCCTCGGTGCTGACCAGGGCCTTGTTCGGCCGGTGGCCGCAACGCTTCTGGCCCACCTGGTCTTCGATGTGCATCGCCGCCACGCCGGCGCGATGCAGCTCGCGCATCATGCGAGCGATGCTGAAGGCACCGCCCCAGCCCGTGTCGACGTCGACCAGCAGGGGCACGTCCGTGGCCGCGGTGATGCGACGGGCGTCTTCCGCCACGTCATCGAGGGTGGTGACGCCGAGGTCCGGCAGGCCAAAGGAAGCGTTTGCCACGCCGGCACCGGACAGGTAGATCGCGCGATAGCCGGCACGTTCGGCGAGCAGGGCGCAGTAGGCGTTGATCGCGCCGACGATCTGCAACGGACGCTCTGCCTCGAGGGCGGCGCGGAACCGCGCGCCAGGCGAAGAAGTGCTCATGGGCGGTCTCCCACAGCAGTGAAGTGTCAAAATTCGGGAGCGGAGTTTATCGCAGTGCAGCGCGTAAGGCGATTCGCAAAAGGGTGTGCGATGATCGAAGCGTCCCCGTAGGCCGATAAGGGAATTCCCGCTCCATGCCGAACAGCACCCCGTTTCGCAAGCTTCTGGTTGCGAACCGCAGCGAAATCGCCATTCGCATCATCCGCGCCGCGAGCGAACTCGGGCTGCCCGCCGTCGGGATCTACGCCGAACAGGACCATCTCACGCTACACCGCTTCGCCGCCGCCGAGGCCTACCAGGTGGGGGCTGGTAAGCGCCCCGTCGAGGCCTACCTCGATGTGGACAGCATCCTCGAGGTGGCCCTCGAGGCGGGCTGCGATGCTGTGCACCCCGGCTACGGTTTCCTCTCCGAAAACCCCGAGTTCGCCGAGCGCTGCGCGGCGGCCGGCATCAAGTTCGTCGGTCCCCCGCCGAGCGTGATGCGGGCCCTCGGCAACAAGGTGCAGGCGCGCCAGCTCGCTGAGCGCGCCAAGGTGCCGGTGATGCCGGCCACGCCACCGCTTCCCACCGATGGCGATGAAATTCGTAAGGCGGCAGCAGCCATCGGCTACCCGATGATGCTCAAGGCGAGCTGGGGCGGCGGCGGTCGCGGCATGCGGGTGATCGAGAGCGAGGACGGGCTGATCGATCAGGTGACCCTGGCGCGCCGCGAGGCCAAGGCCGCCTTCGGCAACGATGAGGTCTACCTCGAGAAGCTCGTGCGCAAGGCGCGCCACGTGGAGGTGCAGATCGTCGCCGACGAACACGGCAACATCGTGCACCTGTTCGAACGCGACTGCACCGTGCAGCGCCGCCACCAGAAGGTGGTGGAGCGCGCGCCCGCCCCCTACCTGGACGATGCGGGCCGCCAGTCGCTCTGCGACGCCGCCCTGCGCCTGGCGCGGGAGGCCGGCTACCAGAACGCGGGCACCGTGGAGTTCCTGCAGGACGGCGAGTCCGGTGACTTCTACTTCATCGAAGTGAACCCTCGCGTGCAGGTGGAGCACACGGTGACCGAGCAGGTCACCGGCCTCGACATCGTCAAGTCCCAGATCCGCATCGCCGGCGGCGGCCGCGTAGGGGACTTCAAGAGTTCGGGCATTCCCGCCCAGGACGACATCAAGCTCCTGGCCTCGGCGCTGCAGTGCCGGGTGACCACGGAGGATCCGCGCGACAACTTCATCCCGGACTACGGCCTGATCTCCGCCTACCGTTCCCCCTCAGGCCCGGGCATCCGCCTCGACGCAGGCACCGCCTACTCGGGGGCGGTGATCACGCGCCACTACGACAGCTTGCTGGTGAAGGTCACGGCGAGCGGCCGCGATGACGAGGAAGCCGTCAACCGCATGCGCCGCGCCCTCGGCGAGTTCCGCGTGCGCGGCGTCGAGACCAACTCCCTGTTCCTGCAGGCGCTGCTGGATCACCCCGGCTTTCTCAAGGCGGACTACACCACCCGTTTCATCGACGAGACCCCGGAACTCCTGCACGTGGGCGAGAGTGGCCCGCAGCTGAACAAGGTGCTCGATTACATCGCCGAAGTCATCGTCAACGGCAACGACCTGGTCAAGGATCGGGTGCAGCCGGAGGTGTTGCGCTCGCCCGTGGTGCCGCGGGTGCCCACGGACCCGGCGCCGCCCGACGGTGTGCGCCAGCTATTGGAACGGGAAGGTCCCGAAGCGGTCGCCCGCTGGCTGAAGGCGCAGCCGACACCGGTGGTCACAGACACGGCCTTCCGCGACGCCCATCAATCCCTGCTCGCCACGCGCATGCGCTCCATCGACATGGTGCGCATCGGCCCCGCCTACGCGCGCCTGATGCCGCAGCTGTTCTCCGTGGAATCCTGGGGTGGCGCCACCTTCGATGTGGCCATGCGCTTCCTGAAGGAAGATCCCTGGCAGCGCCTCGCAGACCTCGCCGAGTCCATGCCGAACCTCATGCAGCAGATGCTCCTGCGGGCGTCCAACGGCGTGGGCTACACCAACTACCCCGATAACGTGGTGCGCTACTTCGTCGACCAGTCGGCGCAGGCGGGCGTGCACGTGTTTCGCATCTTCGACTGCCTGAACTGGGTGGAGAACATGCGCCTGGCGATCGACGCGGTGGCGTCCACCGGGCGTATCGCGGAAGCGGCGATCTGCTACACGGGGGATATTCTCGATCCAGCGCGTGACAAGTACTCCTTGAGCTACTACGTCGCCTTGGCCAAGGAGTTGGAGGCCGCCGGCGCCCACATCCTCGCGATCAAGGACATGGCGGGCCTGCTCAAGCCTGCCGCCGCCACCCAGCTGGTCACGGCGCTCAAGCAGGAGGTGGGCCTGCCCATCCACCTGCACACGCACGACACCAGCGGCAACTCCGGCGCCAGCATCCTGGCCGCGGTGAACGCGGGCGTGGATGCCTTCGACGCGGCCATGGACTCGCTCAGCGGCCTGACCTCCCAGCCGAACCTCGGCTCCCTGGCGGCGGCCCTGCGCAACACGGAGCATGACACCGGCCTCGACGCCGCCAACATCCGCCTGCTCAGCGATTATTGGGAACAGGTGCGCCAGCAGTACACGGCCTTCGAGAGCGATCTGCGCTTCGGCGCCTCCGAGGTGTACCTGCACGAGATGCCGGGCGGGCAGTTCACCAATCTCAAGGAGCAAGCGAAATCCTTAGGTATCGCGCGACGCTGGCCGGAGGTGGCGCGGGCCTACGCGGAGGTGAACAGAGCCTTCGGTGACATCGTGAAGGTCACCCCATCGTCCAAGGTGGTGGGTGATATGGCGCTGATGATGGTGACCTCCGATATCACCATCGAGCAGCTCGTCGACCCCGGCTTCGAGGTGGCGTTTCCCGACTCGGTGGTGTCCTTCTTCATGGGCGAGCTGGGCCAGCCCCCGGGCGGGTTTCCCGAGCTGCTGGCCGCCAAGGTGCGTCGGGGCAAGGAGCCGTACACGGGGCGTCCCGGCGCGGAGATGCCGGCGATGGACTTGGAGGCGGAGCGGGCGAGCGTGGCGGAGGCCGTGGGGCGCGCGCTCAGCGATCAGGATCTCGCGAGCCACACCATGTACCCGAAGGTCTTCGCGGACTTCGCAGGCCACCAGGCGACCTTCGGCGATGTGAGCATCCTGCCGACGCACGTGTTCCTCTACGGCATGCAGTCGCGGGAGGAGCTCACCCTCGAGGAGGAGCCCGGCAAGCAGGTGCTGATCCGCTACCTCACCAAGTCCGAGCCGGACGATGACGGCGTGCGCCGCGTGTTCTTCGAGATCAACGGCGAGCCGCGCTCGGTCAGGGTGAACGACAACTCCCTCGCCTACACGCGCCAGGTGCACGAGCAGGCCGACGCGTCCAACCCCATGCACGTGGGGGCGCCGATGCCGGGGCTGGTCGCCTCCGTGGCCGTGGCCGTGGGCGATGTGGTCGCGCGTGGCGACACCCTGCTGACGCTCGAGGCGATGAAGATGGAGACCGCAGTCACGGCGGATCGTCCCGGCAAGGTGCAGCGGGTGGTGGCCCCGGTGGGCACCCAAGTCGACGTCAAAGACCTGCTGATCGAGCTGGCCGAGACCTGAAGCCCGAGGGATCCATCGTCGAGGGCGGCGTGTGCACATAACGCCCGCGCCGGGCGACGCGCGGGCGCTTTGCACGCGCGGAAACCTCGATTCGAACAACGTACGCACTTACCGACTCCGGTGTAATCCACCTTTGTCCAACTGTCGACTGGACCTCGCGATCCGTGGGGCCTCGGCGCTACGGCACGCAACCGGAGGTGCCAACAATGAGTGTTCGGCGTGCTACCGCCCGGCAACGCGCCGGCGGCGCGACGGTACCGAAGCCGTCCTCGCCAGCGCCCGAGGCGGGCCTGATTCCGGCGCCTCCAACCAGCGCCAGCCTGCAGCGCCTAGTGGCTGGCTTGGGTCAGTGGAGCAGCGTCGGCAAGCAGGTGATCGCCCTGCATGACCGGCATCGCTGCGTCGCGTTGGTCGTGCCGATCTCGCCGCAGGACCGGGTGCTGTTTCCCCAGGTGGACATGTCGCCTGCGATGTCGAGTGAACCCACCGCCTCTCGCGCTGGGGAGAAGCTCATGCAGCCGCCGGAGATTCCACCCGAACTGATGGCGGTGACCAGCCTCAGGCTCGCACAGTTCGCTCCTCCCAAGGAGGAGTTGCAGGAAGCGGCCGCGGAGGGCTACGCCGCCTTTCGCGCCTACGCGTGGTGGCTCGCGATCCACGCCTCGGCGGCCAAAGTCCACTCCGCGGAACCACGCGAGTTGGTGAAGTTGACCCGTCGGCCGACCCTGGGCACGGAAGTCGAGCGCGATCGTGTCACTAAGCTCTGCTCGGTGCTCTCGCGGGGATCCTACTGCTCGCGTGACCTGGCCATCCTGTCCCGAGTAGGGGCCCGCGACACCGATGCCTTCGTGACCGCGGGGGCGATTCTGCGGTTCGTGGAACTCACCGGTGAGGCCGTTCAGGGTCGCCATCGCTAGGGTGGACCTGAGAAGGTAGCCGCGCTTCACCGCCCTGCCGCCAGCCAGTTCCACTGATACCGCACCCCCGTGTGGGGGTAGAATGCTACGGGTCGGGCGGATGGCGATTGGCCAGTTCCAGCCCACGTGAAAACGGCCCGGGTGGCGGAATTGGTAGACGCAGCGGACTTAAAATCCGCTTTCCTTCGGGAAGTGCGGGTTCAAGTCCCGCCCCGGGCACCATCAGGGGACTCCCTTGTGAAAGCGTCCCCAAAAACCTGAAGGGCAGGGAAAGAGACGGGGTTCGATACCCATGATCTCGGTCATACACCAAGCGTTCGGTGAAGGTCAGCTTCAGTACGGCCCGCTTCTCCTCAAACCCGCCAAATTCCCAGACCTTATGCGGGTTGCTAAGGTAGTGCATCGAAGTTCGATACATGGCCTCAAACGGCTTCAGCGGTTTGCCAAAACCCTCTCTCTTTGAGATCAATACACGCTTGCGCTCTTCGAGGGCTTCAACGCGTTCCTCTAGTGCGTTCATAACCGTGCTACTACGTGCATCGACGAGGCGATCCACAACGAGTCGAAGTTGCTTATCCAACTCCCGTATCTGCTGATCCAAAGATTGGCGTCGCAGCCGTTGCCTTTCACCTTCCTTGTCCCAGAGCGCCCTGAACATCGTTCCGGCGACGGTGAGGAGGGGCTTCGATGGACTCAAGGCCTTGAGCAGTTCGGCAAACTCGCCTTCGAGCTTGTCTCGGCGAATTGACTTTCCTTTTCGCGCGCAAGTCCTTGTTTGGCATACATAATACGGGTGTCGCTTGCCTGTCTTGCTTCTGGACCACCCGGCTGTCAGTGCGTTGCCGCAACCGCTGCACGACACGCCGCCTCGACATGCGAAATCCAAATTGAGATCTTTCCGTTCTGGAGCATGCGAACGCTCCACGAGTCTCTCTTGGATACGTGCGAACGTCTCGTAGCTAATGAGACCCTTATGCTGTCCCTTCCGGCGGGTGACACCCCACGGCAGGTATTCCACCTGCCCCGCATACACAGGGTTGATCAGAAGGCGATGCACGTGGCTGTTGCCGACCTTTCCAGTCGATCGGGACTTGGGATAATCGGGATGGTTCTCTAGAAACACCCTCGCTGCTTCCTTTGTCTGGAAACGACCAGAGGCAAACCCCTCCATCATCTCGGTCAGGATCGGGCCGACCCGTTCATCGTGCACGAGCAGTTTCCCGGTGGATTTCCCCTTGATGAAGCGAAATCCGATTGGCGCGGTGAACGCATAGAATCCAGCTTCGAGTCGTGCCTTTGTCTTCTGGCGGGTCTGTCGACCAATCTGTTTGCGCTCGAGTTGCCCCTGAGCGGCAAACAGGGTCTCCATAAACTCGCCTTCAGGCGTATCGTCGAACCTGTAGTTCAGGCAGACGACTCGTGCACCGAGGTCTGACATCAGTTCCCGGAGCATCAGATGATGCTTGGTCGACCTCGACAAGCGCTTCAGGTCGTCAAAGAAAACGACGTAGCGACGGTGGGAGTTGTCCCTCAGATGCTGCAACAGAGCAACCATTCCCGGCCGCTCCTCGACCTCGCTTCCGCCCGAAATCTCATCGCGGAATACGTCTTCTACAACAAGGCCCATTTCGGTCGCTGCGACCCGGCAACGTTGCTCCTGACTAAGCAATCCACTGCCTTCACGGCCCTGTTTGGGATCCGAGATTCTGCAGTATATAAGCGCGCGTTCTTTTTCTTCTTTGATCATTCAAACCTCCTTGGTTTTCGTTGTTGTTTCTCCTTGGTTGGGTACGTCTTCATCCTGCTCAAGCGCCTCGGATGTGTCCAGCACATTCTGCGCGAGCAGCTGCGGGATCATCATCTGGACCGGCTGAACGCCCCAGCCGATCTCAACAAAGATGTGCATGATCTCCCACAGCGCTTGCAGGAGTGTGTTCTCCTGCTCCTGTGAGAGCGATAGCTCTTCCAGCGCATCGCGATAGAGTTCCGGATCCAGCCGCAGCCGTTCCGGCGAGAGCCCGGCTTGTACTTCACTCAGAGGCGGCGGGGCCTCCGGTGTTGCCGTGTTTTCGATGTTTGAGGTCATCGTCTCCTTTCCTTTCTGACGGGCGTGCGGACGCACCGGCCCATACGGGCCTTGCGGGCACACGTACCGTCTGTTTGAGGGTTTCGGGGATAAAAATACCCACGGGCCCGAAGGCGCGTGGGAAATAGGTGGCTCGATCCGTTGAGAGGCGATCGGGTGGGGCGACATCCGAGTCGCAGATCGAGCGATTTCCAATGCTTATAGAATCATTGGGTAGTACAAAGCAAGAACATTCGACTTGTTTCCCACAGATTCCACACGATTGTATGCGGTTGTCCTTGTTTCCCACCCAGCTGCCAATCGCCCACTAGGCTGTCTCCGAAGTCACTGCCCGGAGAACGCCATGCCCGACCGTACGATCTTTACTGCCACGAAGGAGGAGCTGACCAATGAACCTCTCGCGCGGCGTCGTTGGCTCGCCGCACGCAACGAACCGTTGTCGCGGAGAGAATGGCCGGATGCGATTGCCCGGTCCATCTTTGGTTTCGAAGGCACGATCCTGTGCCCGAACAAGTGGGTCTGGCCATTGCCGGAGGTCGACAAGATCCTGGGAGATCCACGCTGGTTTTCGTACTACTTTGAGGAAACAGACGGCCACCCGCGCCGCACACCGCGTCTTCTCGAGCGTGTGCGGCTGATCGATCTGTACTACCGGATCGAGAAGCCGGCGATCGCACGTCACTTCGCGCTAGGGCCGATAGAGACGTCGCCGATGTCCCCGCCGGACCGTACCCCCTCAGACCGGTCCGTAGGCACGCTGTGGCCTCCGGATCTCAATTCCCGCAAGTAGCAGCCCCCAAAAGAGAAAGGGCCTGGCCACGCATCGGTGGTCCGGCCCTTTGTCGTTGTGAGGAGACGCTCTAGCTGGCTTTCGCTAGGGTTTGCCATGTCGCGACTGTGGCCTTCACCTCGTCGCTCACGGTGTATTGCTCGCCGTCCCACTCAACCCATCCGTCTGCACGCAGGGAGGACCACAGCACGTGGAGTGTCCGCAGTGGAATCCCTAGCAGCTCTGACAGATGCGCGCTTGTGCCTTCTTCACCGAGCGCCAGCGCTGTAATGACAGCACGCTTCTGCGGTGAGGGCCACTTATGCGCCTGGATGGCTTCGATTGTCTTCAACAGTTTCGATTTGGTCATCTATCCCCCGGTCGGGTAGTGGCGATCACTTGATCGCCTGAGGCGTTTGATAGCGTGGTTGCGGCCTTCCTGGCCGAAATCAACCAGCACGGTCGTGAGTATACCGTGTTTCCCACCTAGACGTTTTTGTTAGTGCACGATTTAGGGATTTACAAACCAAACATAAATGTTTAAGCGCAAACATTCTGGCACCGTCGCAGTAGTCTGTTTCCCACCTTCGGCGTAGTACCTGACGAGACTGTCTCCCAACGCTTGACTTGGGAGACATCCATGCCGCGCAAGAAACGCACCACCCAGGATCGCCTGGTCACCGCCGCAGGCGGTAAGTCCGCGCGCCCGGCACCGAGCGGCAGCATCGAAGAGATGATCCGCGCGCTCGCCCATCACACCGATGCGGATGCGGCGGCCGCGTTGATCCGCGAGCAAGCCGGGCACCTCTACGACGCCGAGCACGGCCGGCAGCACGCGCAGCTGGAGCTCGAGGTCGAGGCCGTCGAAGGTCGCTACCAGCAGTCCGACTCTCGTCTCCGGGCGCTGGACGCCAAGTGCGCGAACACCACGCGCGACATGCGCACCAGTGCCCGGCACTTGCCGAGCGCAGACTCAGTTGCCAGGGGGGAGAAGAACGAGGGGGAGGGCGGCGCACCGCCGCCAGACCTGGCCATTCCCTACACGCGTTGGGCGCTTCGGGATCAGATCTCCTTCATCATGATCTCGATTGGCCTGGTCCTGGCGCTTGGCATGGGCGGTGCCAATGTCTACGCCAACCTCATGGCGTCCGGCCAGCCCGTCTTCATCGAGCAGCCTATTTTGGCCGTGTTTCTCTCCGGGCTGCTGCCCGCCGGCTCCACGGCGCTGAAGTTCATCTCCGGCTTCTTCGAGTACAGCCGTACGAAGAAGCGCTACGCGCTCATCGTCTACATCCTCACCGCCATCGTCCTGCTGGCCTGGTGCATCGCCTTCTCCCTCAACTTCACCGGCGTCGCCGGCGGGTTCGACTGGGACACGGTCGGGAAGTCAGACGGGAAGGGCCCGGTGCTCGTCGGCCTCCAGCTCTCGGCCGAGCTCCTGGTGGCTGCAGCGCTGTTCCTGGCGGCGGAGGACATCTCCCTGCGCTACGCGCCCCACAGCTTCGTCGCCAGCCCCGAGTACCTGAATGCCTCCCGCGCGCTGGCGGCACACGAGAAGACGCACAAGGTGCTGGCCGATCGGCGCAGTGCCCTGGTCGGGCAGCTCAGGGCGCTGGATGCCGCTCGAGAGGCAGTCATCAACCAGCATCTCACCGCCTACATTGCCCTGCGCTCTCGGGTGACACAGGGCCTCTAGGTTTCCCTGCTTCCCAGCCCCCTCTCAACTGTCCACACAGCTCACGTTCCCCACTCACCCCAAACGAGGAGTGCCGCTATGCGCATCTTTCTTGGCTTCGTCCTGGCCCTTGTCTGGCTGACCTACACCCCCGCCTGCGTCGCAAAGGAGACCCGGATCGGTGTCTCCCCCTATGCCGAGCCGATGCAGGTTCGCGAGACCCTCATTGCCACCCTGCAGATGCTGACCGAAATGGAGCCCGGGGATGAGGGTATCTTCGTCGATGCCTGGCACCAGCGGACCATCGCGACCTTCCGCATCCCCGAAGGGAAGGCCTATCGCTCGCCCAAGGCGCGCCTCACCTACAACCGGTCAGCGGTGGCCGCGCTGATGCGTTTTGCGGCCGCGGCGCGGCCCCCGTCCGGGGCGACCGAGCCGGCAGTCCTCGGCGCCATCCGCTTGCCGCAGTTCCTGAGCCACCTGGTGGCGAACACCACCAGCCCGGACGAGCCGCTGGATGTGATCGTCTATGGCTCGCCTTTCTATGACGATCGCCTGGACGGCGCCGTCTCCATGGCCAGTGGGCTGATCCCGTCCGACGGCCACATCAACAGCAGCCAGGGCGACACACCGTTCGGCACGAAGGGGATCGCCAGCCCTTCCTCCACCGTGCGAATCCATCTGGCCCTTCCTCCATCTACTCGCTGGAACAGCGATCAGCACCGCTACTTCGTTCAGCGCTTCTGGACGCTCTACACCGACGCTCGCGGCATGGCGCTTGCGAGCTTTACCTCCGATCGCACGGCGCTCCTGAGCCGCGCCCGCCAGGGCAAGGGCGCCCCGTCCCATGGCTACACGCTGGAGGAGGGGGAGAAGCGCGAGATGATCCGCCTGCGTCCGGCGGAGATCCCCCAGCGCCTGTATGACACTGCCATCACGACGCAGCCGCCCGCTCTGGACATGATCGCCGCGGCGACCAATGTCGAGGTCGGGCTCACCTGGGACTGCGCACACTGCGATCTCGACATCTACGCACGGCCACACCGGCAAGCCGAGGTGCTGTATTTCGGGCGCAGCGAGACGCCTGAGGGCACTCACTGGAAAGACCATGTCCGCGCCCCACGGGGCGGGCGTGAGAACGCCCCGGTCAATGGCTACGAGACGATCGCCTTCACCGGCACGGTTAATCTGCACCAGCTCCAGGTCGTGATCAGCTTCTATAGCGGACTCACTCTCTCGGGCGTTCAGGCCGAAGTCCGCCTGAGCGCGAACGGTCAAACCTGGTCCCAGGCCGTTCGTCTTTCGGCAAAGACAGGCAAGCAGGGCGCAGGGATCGCCGAGGCCTTCGACAGTGGCGCGACGACCGCTCGACACCTGGCTGTGATCAATCCGCTCGTGCTGATGGGGCTGCCGCCCAACGGGTCCTAGATCATGGCGAAGCAGGACAAGGGATTCAGCGGCACGCTGCTCGCCACGATCGTCAACGGGACGATCTTCTATTTCACCCGCAGTTGGGTCTATGACGAGATGCTCTGGGTCATCCCGGTCATCTTCGGGATCGGGACGATCCTCAACCTCCTGGGTCTGTGCATCTTTGCCCTGCGGGCGATCCCACAAGCCTGGATCTATAGCCGCGTGTTCCGCAAGAAGGGGCTGGGCGGCACCGCCGGCTGGGCTTCCAAGGAGGAGGTGAAGAAGGCCGGCCTTTACAACCGAAAAGGGTTCTTCGCTGGTCTACACAACAAGCGCAAAGTCTTTGTCGACGTTGAATCCTCCGGACTGGTAGTCGCGCCGGCGGGGGAGGGAAAGACCACCTGCTTTGTGATCCCAGCCCTCTGCCACAATGCGATGAGCATGATCGTGCCGGACCTGAAGGGTACGCTCGCGGTCATGACCTCGAAGATGCGGCGCCGCAAGTTCCGCCACAAGACCTACGAACTCAATCCGGGGCGCGTACACGCGAAGAAGGGGCAGAAGTTCGCCCGCTACAACCCGCTCATCCTCCTGATCGAAGCCTGGGCAAATGTGAAGCGCCATCGCGATCTGATGCCGGACGCCGCGGCCCTGGCCAAGCAGCTCCTGCCGGAGCCGCCGCAGCCCGGAGAGAACCAGTTCTGGCGCAACGGTTCCCGCAAGTTCCTGCGCTTCGTCTTCCTCTATCTGGTCACCATGGTCGAGCAACCCGCCGGCGCGAAGGATGATGTGGCGACACTGCCGGCGGCCTTCACCCTGCTCAGTGATAAGTCCAAGTTGATGGAGGCGCTCGAAGCCGCCCGCACCACCACGATCCTGAACGGGGATCTCGCCTCCATGGCCAACGACATCCTGCTCAAGCTAGAGGAGGGCGACCCGCGTCAAATCGAGTCCTTCCGCGAGGGCGCCATCCAGGCGCTCGATGTATTCGCCCCGAGTGGCGCTCTGGCCGAGAGCGTCAGTGGAACGGATTTCCGGTTCGGTGAGCTGAAGCGCAAGAAAGGCACGGTCTACATTGTGGCTGATCCGACCCGGATCGAAGTCTATAAGCCCTGGGTCGGGCTGGTGATGTGGTGTGCCTTCACGGAGCTGATGCGCTCACGCCACCGCAAGCCGATCTGCATCCTCTGCGACGAGGCGACCAACTTCCGTATTGACGGCCTGCCGCGCCTACTCACCCTGGCGCGCGAGTTCAAGATCGTCCTCTGGTTGATCATTCAGGAGCTGGAGGAGTGGTCCCACGCTTACGGCCGTGAGAGCCTGGAGACGCTGCTCTCCCAAACCGAGGCCAAGCTCATCTTCGGCGTCCGCTCCCAGACCACCGCCAAGCTCGTCTCCGACATGCTCGGCGAGGCCTCAGTGAAAGTCATCAACCACAACATCGGCTCCTCTTTCTTCGATCCTGTCACCCGCTCCGTGCACGAAGCCAGCCGCAAGGTCCTAACGGAGGATGAAGTACGCCGGTCGTACAACTCGGTATTGCTGGCTTCTCAGCTACGACCCATAATGCTCCGTCGACGCCCTTACTACCTTGATTTTACTATGGCCCGATTGGGTAGGAATCCACTCAGTTGATCAGCAATCCACAGGCAAAGCGGAAACTTCATGCGAACAACGGATGCAGCTAGCAAATTAGAGCAGAGTGCTAAACGTGCCTCTTGCGATTGTCCGACACCCAGGAAGCGATCAGAGGAGAGTCCAGATGGCCTTGGCCCCGCCAATGACGAGCGCTGGATTTTCGCGCTTGCGCTGCGGGAGCTGGCTCACGCTGACCACGTAACGGTGAGGAAGGTTTCCACACCCAGCTCAGCGATAATCCGATAGACCATGTATCCGATACGAGGCTCAGTCCGCGCGCAACTTAATGGCGATGCCCTCGTCATCAATCACCCTGGCTGGTCTCTCGAAGTTCAGTTACAACACCCTCTCCCACCCGCCGATGCTGCAACGATTAGTCTTAAGGATCTTGTAGCGAGGAAGGAGTGCCAGCCAGTCCTTGAATTTCTTGAGCAGCAAGCATTGTGGGACTACTCCGCGCTGGCTGCCAGCCACTGACCCAGCGCCTGCTCCAAAACGCTCTGGCGGCGGCAAATTTGCCTGGCTGCTGGTCTTTTTGTTGTTGTTCTT
>JBCBZW010000070.1 GCA_039815145.1 Pseudomonadota bacterium | reverse complement strand
GTACGCGTGGCGAGAGGCCACTACACCGCTAGGCGATGGCCAGGGTAGGGGGCCTCCAAGGGGGGTGTCAAACGTCGGCGAGGCATGCCGCAGTGCCACCTTGCCCGCATTGGTCAGATTCGCTCATCGCCACGCCATAGGTCGCCGGCGTCATTGCGTCATTCGGTCCCACCGTGTGCCTCCTGGCATGCCAATGGGGAGCGATATCGATGCTGTCTTCGGACAATTTGCCCGCGGCCGGGTGGTTCAAGGACCCCCTGACTCGGCGCGGTATTATGGTGGCTGCGATGACCCTCGCGATGCTGATTCCGCAGGCCATGGTGCACGGCGTCGTGGATGAGCGCGGTGCGCTCCAGCGAGCGGTGGTGAGCGAGCTGAGTGCCACCCTCGGTGGCCCCCAGGATATCGTCGGGCCGGTGCTGGTGATTCCCTACACGCACAGCACGGTGGTGGAGGAGCGCTTCGGGGATGCGCAGGGCGTCATGCAGCTGCGCGAACGGGTGACCACCCGCGAGCGCGAGTTTCTGCTGTTGCCGGAGCACTTGGACCTGGCCCTGGCGCTCAGCGGTGAGCATCGCCGCCGCGGCATCTACCGCGTCCTCGCCACCACCACGGCGATGCGGGCGAGTGGCCGCTACCCCACTGCGGCCGTCAGTGAGCTGGCCGCGGACGAGGCTAATACCGTGCACTGGGCCCGCGCCTTCCTATCGATCGGCATCAGCCACCCGCGGGCCATCGCCCACGTGGACGATCTGCAGTTCAACGGCGAAGCGGCGAGCCCCGCCCCGGGTACGCGCTTACAGGACCTGCTCGGCGGTGGGTTCCACGCACCGGTGGACGCCACGGCCCTCGCCAGCAACGCGGTGAGCTTCGATCTGTCCCTGGAATTTCAGGGTCTGGGCCCCGTGCGATTTGCCCCCTTGGGCGCCATCACCACCACCACGGCACGTTCGAGCTGGCCACATCCGAGCTTTCTGGGTCAGGCTCTGCCGCGCGAGTACAGCACCGCTGACTCAGGCTTCGAGGCCCGTTGGGAGATCCCCCAGCTCGCGCGCAGCTACCCGCAGGCCTGGTACGCCCATCTGGAGGATCCGGACCTGCACCAGTTCGTCGCCGGGGTCAGTCTGTTCGAACCGGTCTCCGTCTACACCCGCGTGTCCCGCTCGGTGAAGTATGGCCTACTGTTCGTGTTGAGTACCTTCGTGGTGCTGCTCGCCCTCGAGTTGATGATCGGACGCCTGCTGCACGTGGCCCAGTACGCCCTGGTCGGCGTCTCTCTGACGATGTTCTTTCTGGTCCTGCTCTCGCTCGCTGAGACGATAGGGTTCGCCTTCGCCTACCTCCTTGCCTCGACCACCACCGTGGCGATGACGGCGGCCTACGCGGGTGCGGCGCTCGGGTCGACGCGCGTCGGCGGTGCCCTGGGCGTGCTGCTCGCCATCGCCTACGCCCTGCTGTACGGCCTCCTGCAGTTGGAGGACCTCGCTCTGCTGATGGGTACCGTGGTGCTGCTGGTCGCCCTCGGCCTGTTGATGATGCTCACCCGCGGCTTGTCGCGGGAGTGGGGGGCGGACTAGGGGATCCCCAGGGAACGGCGTGCGTCGCGTTCACCGCAGGTTGCACCAAGGCGGAATCCTGACGCCCTCCATCAGTTCTCACAGCACGCCGGGACCGGCAATGCCGAGTGACTCCCGAGGGCGCCCACGATGACTACACCGCATCAACTCGTTTATGGCACCCTGCCGAGTACCGGCGTCGGGGCATTTTCCGTGCTGGCGACAAAGACTGCGTCGAATTCCCGCGGACGTACCGTCGTGTATCCGTCATTGCGGTACATGCCGACGAGTAGGGTGTGGAACACGAGGAAGGTACGCGTTGAGCCAAGATGCGGTGTTGCGCTTGTTTGTCTACGGCACGCTTGCGCCCGGTCGTCGCAACCACCATGTGGTCAGCGATATCCCCGGTGACTGGGAAGTTGCCTCAATGTGTGGGGATCTCGTAGACGAAGGATGGGGCGCTGCCATGGGATGCCCAGCGATCGTGCCACGGGCCGATGGCCCAGCGGTAGAAGGGTTTGTATTCAGATCGCCCGATCTCGATGCCCATTGGCCACGGCTCGATGCCTTCGAGGGCGAGGCATATGAGCGCACAACGGTTGTGGTTACGCTCGGCAGCGGTGAGCAAGTGGAGGCGCAAGTCTACGCCCTCCGCGACACTGGACGTTGAGTCATTTCACCCTTGCTGCGGAGCCTCTTCCGAACGGTCAGCAAATCACACTATTCGCTGACGGGACGCCGCTCACCCAAGAGACCTATCTCGACCACCTTGCCGATGATGCGACCTTTGCCGATTGGTACACGGAGCAATTGTGCAGTGCCGGTGGTGAGGCTGTCTTTTGGGAGCATCCAGCCATGTGCACCGCCACGGCGGACTCACCGACCGAGTTCGTGTTGCTCGATGCACCCGCGTTGGTGGATGTCGCAGCTGAAGGGGCGCCGTTTGCCCAGCATTTCGCGGGCAGCAATGGTTCGGTATGCGCCTTTGATTCCCTCGGCGGTGACGCGCGGCTTATCGCGCCCGTGCCGCATGCGCAGCGCGCAGCCTACGCGCATCTGATGGCGTTCTTGCGAACGGCGCCGGCGGGCCAGTGTCGCGCCCTCTGGTCGGCAACAGGACGGGCGGTGCGGGCCATGCTCAGCGCCCGAGCTGTATATCTCAGTACGTCGGGCCTGGGCGTGTACTGGTTGCATGTGCGCTTGGACCGACGCCCGAAGTACTACCAGCACCGTGCTTACCGCGTCGCGGCGCGTTGAAGTGGCTCGACAGCCGGCGCTGTAGGTCCTCGAGCCAGGCTCCTCGGCTGAGATGACCGGGACCCGGATCGGGTCGCGACATCCGCCATAGCGCCGAATGAAACTCATAGAATCATCTAGTTACGGGTTTCGCGGCGCGTTAATGAGAGCAGATAAGCGGGCGGCTGAGCGAGGGGCTGTCAGCCTGAAGGTCAACCCGCGCAAGCTCCGGTCGAGTTAGAACAGCCCTCCATCCGCGGTCGCCTGCCTGTCAAGCTGAACCTCAATCTGGTTGTAAATGAGAATTGCTATTGTTAACGTGCGCGCGCTACGCCACGTATGGCGAACCACACACAGGACTAGTTGCATGATCAGAAGAATTTCCGCTCCCCTGCTCTTGGCGAGCGTGCTCGCACTCGCGGGCTGTGAGGGAGACGACGGCATCGCGGGCCCGGCAGGACCAGCAGGCGCTGATGGCGCTGATGGCGCTGCGGGCCCTCCGGGTCCCGCTGGCGATGCCGGCACCGCCGGCAGCTTGCAGATCGTGGGCGACACGGTGACCGCGTCGGCTAACGATCTGCGTGGCATCACCTACGCTCAGGTCGCGCCCAACGCCAACAAGATCTACGCGTCCGGCCACGTCGGCACCACGGACGACACGCGTCAGATCGTAATCGCTCGCTTTTTCGCCGACGGTACGCCCGATACGAGCTTCGGCGGCGACGGTTTCGTCGAGCTCGAAGCGACGGCGACCGAAGGCAGCGGCGACGAGAACTCCTACGGCGTAGCTGAGCTGCAAAACGGCGACGTCGTGGCTACGGTCAACGCACTGGACGCCGACGGTGGCCAGTCCGTGTACCTCTTCCGCCTCGATGCCGACGGCAACCAGGTTGCCGGTTGGGGTGATGCGCAGGGCAAGGCCGAGGTCGTCTTCGGCTGGGCCAACGCCGACAACGGCGATTTCCCGGGTGCACCCGCTACGTTCCCGGCGGACATCGCATGGGACGTCCAGGTCGACCGTAGTGTGATGACCGATCGCGTCGTCGTGTTCGGCCAGGGCGCGGCCGCTGATGGCGTTCGCACGGACCGCGATCGATACGTCGCTCGCCTGGACATCACTGACACGGGTGCTGAGACCGACGCGACGTTCAACGGAGGTGTTGCCTACACCTACAACGCCACGGGCGTGCTCAACGACAACCAGCGTCGCGGTACGATCGAAGCAGACGGCAAGATCGTCGCCTCCGGTTACACGGATCTCGGTGGCGTCCTCGACAACCACATCTTCCTCATCCGCCTGAACGTGGACGGCACTCTCGACGACACTTTCGGGGGCTTCAGCGATGAGGCGACCATTCCCGCCACCCCGGGCATTGCGGTCTTCAACCCGTTCAAGGCAGACGTCGGCTACGCGGAAGCCTACGCAGCTGGCTTCCAGGAGGGCACGTCGTCCTACGTGGTGGCAGGCTACGGCGAAGCGACCGCGAGGGACTCCATGACCGGCTCTTCGCTCGGTTACGAAACGTCCATCGCTCAGGACGTCGTGGTGTTTCGTGTCTCGAGCGGCACCTCCACCGCTATCGACATGGGCTATGGCAACATGGGCACCGTGGCAATTCAGAGTGAGAGCCAGGGCTACCCCACGAACGAGGATCGCGGCCGCCACATCGTGGTGCTCCCAGACGATCGTGCGCTCGTTGCGGGTCGCTACGGCGGTAACCCCGCAGCGTTCATTCTGACGGCCGAGGGCGTGCCCGATACGAGTGTCTTCGGAGATGGCATCATCGAACTGCCGAACGATGTCGTGACCAGCCAGTTCTTCGGGCTGGCGCTATCGCCCGACGGCACACGCGTAGCGTTGTCCACCAACACCAACGATGCGGGCGCCCGCGTCGTGGTGATCAAGGTCGCGTCGAACTAATCACGCGATCGCGCCTTTTGTAAGTGGCCCCGGGTTCCTCAGGAAGGGAACCCGGGGCGCCGTTTTTTTGAACGTATGCTGGAGAGATCTCATGTCGTCTGAACGGGTGTTTCCGAGGGTCGTGTGGCCAGGGGTTGGCTTGCGGTTCGCTGGGCCGCTGGCGGTGACACTTATTCTGGCCGCCTGCGGTGGCGGCGGCGGCGGCGGTGGTGGCGGTGTTGCGCAACCGCCGGATCCGGATCCCGCGCCGGATAACGACCCGCCGCCTGAGACGGGCGATGATGCGCGCCGAGTGGTGCTCTCCGATATCGGCACGGCCATCATCGTGCCGGCTCTCGAAGACTTCGACATGATGGCGACAGGCCTGCAGGCCGCCGCGGCTGCCGTGGAAGCCGCCCCTGGTGACGTACCGACCGCCGATGCGGCCAAGGCGGCGTGGAACACCGCGATGACCTCCTGGCAACGTGCCGAGGTGCTGCAGGTCGGGCCAGCCGGTCGTTCGACCAATCCTGATGCCGTGGCTGGCGGACAAGACCTGCGTGACTTCATCTATTCGTGGCCCTTTACGCTCGACACCTGCGCGATTGAAGCGGCTGCGGCCAACGGGGATGCGGTGGACGGCACCACGCCGATCAACATCACTGGGCTTGGCGCGATCGAACACCTGCTTTTCACCGATGCACCGGATCCTGCCTGCGCGTCCCAGCCGGATGCGGCAGCCCGAGCGGCCCATCTGAGCAGGCTCGCGGATCGCGTGGCGCTGCTCGCCACCAGCCTGCTCGAGCGCTGGGATCCGGCGGCCGACAACTACCTTGAGCAATGGAGCACGGCAGGTCTCGAGTCCAGTGTTATCTACAGCCGACCCCAGGATGCCCTGGACGCACTCTCGATCGCCTTGTTCTACGTGGAGAAGCAAACCAAGGATCGCAAGGTGGCCCTGCCGACCGGCCTTCCGGTGACGGACCTCAACTGTGCCGATCCCATCGCGTGCCCGGAGTTTCTGGAGTCGCGCCTATCGCGCCGTACGGGGCAGAACCTCATCGTCAACTTCGAGGCGTTTCGCGATTTGTTCACGGGCGTCGATGGTGGTATGGGCGTTAACGATCTGCTCATCGGTATCGATCGCCAGGATCTCGCCGACCAGATCATCGCCGAGGTCGACGACGTCCTGGCGTTACTCGCGCAGATTGAAGGCGATACGGGCTTCGACGCGGCGGTGGAGGCGATCACTGACAACGATGAGTGCGTCAATGCGTTCTCGTCGTCCTCGGGCCTACCGCCGTGCGCCCTACTTGGTGTTATGAAGACCGCGCTGGACACCTTCCGTGGACCCGTCGTGAGTGCCCTTGGACTCGCCGTGCCCTCTGCTGCTGCGGGCGATAACGACTGACGCTAGCTTGAGATAGATGGCTATCGCATCCCGTAGCGAAGGTGTCGCAGGGGCGGGCTCGACGCTCGTCGATCGGGTACTTCGCGAACTGGCAGCGCCGCGAGACATCGCGGCGCTTGCCGTTTTCCGTATCCTGATCGGCGCTCTGATGTGCTTCGGTGCGTTGCGTTTCATGCGCAACGGTTGGATCGAACGCCTCTACGTCGAGCCGCAGTTCCACTTCAAGTACTGGGGCTTCACCTGGGTTCACGTGCCCGGTGAGGTCGGTCTGTACCTTCTGTACTGTGGCATCGCGCTGGCAGCCCTCTGCGTGGCCATCGGGCTGCTCTATCGAATCGCCATCATCGCCTTCTGGTGCATGTTCACCTACGCGGAGTTGATGGACGTCACCACGTACCTGAACCACTACTACTTCATCAGCGTACTGACGCTGATCATGTGTTTTCTCTCTCCGCATCGCGCCTGGTCCGTGGACGCCTGGCGACGACCGCCCTTGCGCACCGAGACGCTACCCGCCTGGCAAACCTACTGGGTGCGATTTCAGGTCAGCTTGCTGTACTTCTATGCCGGGTGGGCGAAGTTTGAGACGGATTGGTTGTTGCATGCACAACCGCTGAACATCTGGTTGCCACCACACAGTGGGCTGCCGTTACTCGGCCCATTTCTCGAGCAACCGTGGGTTCACTTCACCTTCTCTTGGTTCGCGTTTCTGTTCGATACGCTGATCATAGGTTTTATGCTGTGGCGCCCGGCAAGGCCCTGGGCGTTCATCGTGATTTTGGTGTTCCACTACTTCACGCACGTCTTCTTCAATATCGGCCTATTCCCGTTCATCATGGTGTTTTCCGTGCTGATCTTCTTTGAGGCGGGCTGGCCTCGGAAGGTGGCAAGCCGCCTGCGTCTCCCGCTGCCGACTCGGTCCGCCGCCGTTGCGCTCGCCCCGGCGGAGCGGTGGGGCGCCTGGCGTGGCGGGGCAGCCGTTGCGGTGGTGTTGTTCTGTGCGTTCCAGTTCCTGATGCCGCTGCGCCATTGGTACTACCCGGGCACGGTGCTGTGGCATGAGCAAGGCATGCGTTTCTCCTGGCGGGTGATGCTGCGGGAGAAGTCCGGTAGCCTCGAGTATCGCGTGGTGATTGGGCGCCAAGACGGCACGCGCCGCACGGTGATCGTCTCCCCGCATCGCTATCTGACGGAAGAGCAGTATCGTGAGATGGCTGGGCAGCCCGACCTGATTCTTCAGCTGGCGCATCACATTCGCGACGACTACCTGGCGCAGGGGTTTGACACCGTAGAGGTGTACGCAGAATCCCTCGTCTCCCTGAACGGCCGAGCGGCGCATCGGATGATCGATCCCTCGGTCGATCTCAGCCGCACCCGGCTCGGACTTGCACGCGCGGCGTGGATCACTGCGCCGCCGACCGAGCCCCCTCCTTTGCAAAGACCCTTGCGACTGGACAGAAAATGAACATCTCCTACGCTCACGGCAGCGCGTTAATCGCTTCTTTGATACTGGGCTTTTGTCCCGCGACCAATGCACAAGAGTCGTCTTCGGACTCAACCAACGATGATATTGACGAAATTGTGGTCCGCGGTGTCTTCGTGGAACCCGATCGGGTCACCGGCTCAGCCCACCGGGTTGATGAGCAGGCCCTGGAACTGTACGAGTACAACGACATCAACCGAGTACTCAACTTCGTGCCCGGTGTGTATGTCCGTGAGGAAGATGGCGTCGGTTTGCGCCCCAACATCGGCCTTCGCGGCGGCAGTGCTGACCGCAGTCAAAAGGTCATGTTGATGGAGGATGGTGTGCCTCTATCGCCAGCCCCGTATTCCGCCCCTGCTGCGTACTACTTCCCCCTGACCACACGCATGGTGGGCGTGGAGGTGATCAAAGGACCGGCCTCGATTCAGCACGGTCCGCAGACTATCGGGGGTGCGATCAATCTCGTGTCGGCTCCGATTCCCGAGTCCAGCGAGACCATGCTCCAACTTTCAGGTGGTAACTTTGGTCATCGCCTGGCGCATGTGCGGGCGGGTACCCAACTCGACCGAGTGGGATTGCTGGGTGAGTTTGTCCACCTGAGCGGTGATGGCTTCAAGGACATCGATGGCGGTGGGGATGCCGGGTTCGAGAAGAATGAACTGCTGCTGAAATCCTCCTTCGCCATCGGCCCGGGAGAGCTCGAGCTGCGCTTCAGCTACGCCAACGAAGTATCCAACGAAACCTACCTCGGACTGACGGAGGCCGATCTGCGCGAGGATCCGTTCCGGCGCTACCGAGCGAGTGTCCTCGATCGGATGGAGTGGGATTGGGCGGCGGGTCGCATCGACTGGCGACAGCCTCTGTTCGGCGGCCAACTCAGCGTGACGGGCTACTACCAGTACTTCGATCGCGCGTGGCGCAAGTTCAACAATTTCAATGGCGCTGATATCCGCGAGGTGCTCGCCAACCCGGAGAGCCCCTTCAACCAGCTGTTCGTCTCCATCCTGGATGGCAGCAACACCGATGGGGTGAGCGGCTCGCCGGACGACATACGCATCGGCACCAACGATCGGAACTTCTACTCGACGGGCCTGCAGAGCGAACTTCAGTGGTCCTTCGGTCAGCGTGTGAGCCACGCCTTCGAGGTGGGCCTTCGCGTGCACGCCGACCGGGTGCGCCGATTGCACGATGAGTTCGGCTTCGAGCAGATTGACGGGGAGATCATCGAGAACGACCAGCCGCGCGACATTGTCACGGACAATACGGGGCAGACCGAGGCGCTTTCCGTCTGGATCCGCGACGAGATCGACTTCGGTCGCTGGAGCGTGGTGCCTGGAGTTCGCATCGAGGCCATTAGCAACACGTTTACCGACCGACTGGCTCAGGGCGAACAAGACAATGAGTACTTGGTTGCATTGCCCGGGCTAGGTGCTGCATTCGACGTCACTGACGACCTGATGCTGCTCGTCGGCGTGCATAAAGGCTTTTCGCCGGCATCGCCCTCGCTGACCGAGGATATCGAGCCGGAAGAGTCGTGGAACTACGAGGCCGGCGGGCGCTGGAGCGGTCCGCTCGGCGACCTAGAGGTCATCGGGTTCTTCAACGACTACAGCAATCTCACCGCTATCTGTACGGTCTCGGCCGGATGTTTGCCGGAGGAGATCGGCACGCAAACGAACGCTGGTGAGGTGCGGACTATCGGCGTGGAGGCGGGCTGGAACAAGGCGTTCCGGGTGTCCTCGGGCCTGAGCCTTCCCCTCGCCGCAAGCTACACCTACACGGATGCCGAATTCCGCGATGAGTTCCAGTCCTCCAACCCCCAATTCGGCGATGTGCAACCTGGTTTCGGGTTGCCCTACGTGCCGCCCCACCGCGCTAACGTCAATGCGGGATTGGAGGGTGCCGACTGGGGGCTGCAGCTGTCACTCACCTACATTGCACGCATGCGAGATCAGGCAGGTACGGGCCCCATTCCGGAAGATGAGGGATCTGACGAGACCACCTACCTGGATCTGGCTGCCTACTACGAGGTCACAAAGCGCTTCAGGTTGGCCGGCCGTCTGGACAACGTCACCGACGAGGTCTACGTGGTATCGCGCCGTCCGTTCGGAGCCCGTCCGGGACGTCCACGTATGTTCCAGCTCAGTGCAACCTATCGCTATTGATTCGCCGGAGAGCGGTGCCCGCCCCATCGCTGGAGGCGGGCCCAGACCGCAGGAGTCTTGGCCTGAGGATGGCGAGGCGTGGGTTGTCTACGATGGCGACTGCCCCTTCTGTACGCGCTACACGCGGTACCTGCGGCTCCGGGACACCGTGGGCAGCGTTCGCTTGATCGACGCTCGCCAAGGGGGAAGGGTCATAGATATGCTGAAGGCGCGCGACCTCGACCTGGACGAGGGTATGGTGCTGCTGCTAGGCGGGCAGTGTTACCACGGCGCTGATTGTCTTCACGCCCTCGCACTACTGAGTTCTCGTACGGGGTGGTTTAACCGCTTCAATCACGCACTCTTTCGACATCCGCGGGTCTCCCGATTGGCGTACCCGCTATTGCGCGCCGGTCGGAACCTGGTCCTGCGCCTGCTCGGCCGATCGCCCATACACGCTTCTGACTAGCAGATCAGCCGAAGGTGGTGTTGGCCTCCTGGACGGGGCCGCCTGCGGCCTCCAGGGAGGAGCTGTTACAGGCCTGCGCGACCCGCTGTTCCGCGTGCGGGCCTACCATTGCGACCGCGAGAAGGATGCCCACAAGAAGCGTCAGCAGCTTGTAGTGCGTGGGGGCGCGGTGTGCCGGGGCCACGGGGTTACTCCTAGGTTGTTTATGAGGGGCGCAAGTCGAACCAGCGCCTTCTTGGTCCCATCGCGACAGCGCGGTGCTTTTTCCCTCGTCCTCAAGAAAAATACTCCTCAGCGCGTGTAATGATCCCTGCAAGCCGTGGACTACCCGAGTGAACAGCCCGCGCGGATGGCGGGATCTGCTAACCACGAGGAGATTGCCCGATGCACGCGCAGCGCTTTACTTTCAGTTCCCTCACCGCCCTACTCGAGGGCATCGATCCGCAGCGGGTCGCCTTGGCCGCCGGCGTGTTGGTGCTACTGGTGCTCGTGTGGCGCAAGCTGCGTGACGGCGTGTTGATGAGCATCGTCTTCGGCGCGGTCTTCCTCGGCGCGCTGGGCGATGAGGACCGCCCGCCAGAGGCCGAGCCCACGCCCATCGCGGCCACCCCCACCGTCATTCTGGCGTGAGCGCAGCGGCGCCCCTAACGCCGAACCTGGGTGGCATCGCTCCTATGCTTCGGCGCGAGGAGGAGCTTCCCGTTGCCGAGGCGACCGACGAGGGTAGGGCGCCCCTCGCCCTTGACGATGTGTTGCGCGAGCACGGGCCGATGCTGGCGCGCATCGCGGCCACCTACGAGGCCGATCCCATGCGCCGGGAGGAACTGGTGCAGGAGATCGTGCTGGCCATATGGCGATCTTTGCAGCGCTTCGAGGGGCGCTCGAGCGTGCGCACCTTCATCGCGCGCATCGCCCATAATCGCGGGGTGAGCCACGTGGGGCGCGAGGTCCGTCGGCCGCAGACCTTCGATCATGACGAGGGCGTCGCGCACGCCGTCGCCGGGCCCAGCCTGGATCCCGCGCAACAGGTGCACGCGGAGCAGACCTACGACCGGCTGGTGGCGGCCGTCGCCCGACTCCCCCTGGGGCCCCGGCAGGTGATCTCCCTCGCCCTGGAGGGCTTTGACAACGGTGAGATCGCCGACGCCTTGGGGATCTCGGTCAACAACGTGGGCGTGCGCCTGAATCGGGCGCGGCGCGTCCTTCGAGAGGAGTTGGGGGCATGAGCGGATCGCCCGCCGATCGCGACGACCTGAGCGACCTGCAGGCCCTCTGGCAAACCCAGCCGAGCGCCGTGAGCGTGGACGTCGACCAACTCCAAGCCACCCTGCGCCGGCGCCAGCGCCTAACGCGTTGGATGATGTGGGGGGATTGGTTGGTCACCGTCGTGGTGCTGGTGCTGATCGCCTGGGTGGCGCTGACCTCGCCCGAGCTGGACCTCAAGACATACGTGTGGATGGGTTTTCTCGGCACCGCTGGGGTGGCTGCCCTGCTCGCGGGCATCCGGGTGCGCCGGCCCGTGTGGTCCGTGGCCGAGGGGGTCGACGCGGATGCCCGTAGCCTCATCGACGCCTCGATCCGCCAGGCCGAGGCCAGCCTCGGCATCGTGCGCATCGTCTATTGGACCGTCGGCGCCTGCTTCGTCTTTATGGTGGGCTGGGGGGCGGGCGAGTTCTGGGGTGGCGATCCGCTGACAGGGGATGAGCAGCGACGGCGCTTGCTCGCCTACGGCTTCGCCCTGCTCTACGGCGGGGCCTTCCTGGTCGGCGGCGCGGTGGTCGCGCGGCGCAAGCGGGCCGAGATCGCCCGCTGGCAGTCCCTGCGCGAGGCGCTCGCCGCCGAGGAGTGACGTCGGCTTCTGACAACGGGTTCACAGGCCGCGGGTGGCGGCTACGGTAGCGTCCGCCGCGTATCGGCGATTTGACGGAACATCGCCGATCCCTGTTGTCTTACCCTCTCAGCTTTGCCGTGGGAGTGATCCGCGCATGTCCGACCTTTCCCGACGCCTCACCGCAGGTGCACTCACCCTCGCTTGCCTGATGGTGGCTGGCGCTGCCCACGCGAACTGGCATTCGCGCAGCGAGGGGATCATGGGCACCAACATCGCGGTTCAGCTTTGGCACGAAGACGAAGCACTGGCTGAGGAGGGGCTCGATGCGGTGATCGGGGAGATGTACCGGATCAACGCGCTGATGAGCACCTGGCAGGAGGAGACGCAGCTGTCCGCGGTGAATCGCGACGCTGCCGATCATCCGGTGAGTGTCTCGCGTGAGCTGTTCGGCCTCGTCGGTCGCGCCCTCGAGTTCTCCGCGTTGACCCACGGCGCCTTCGACATCACCTACGCGAGCGTGGGTTACCTCTACGACTACCGCGAGGGCATCAAGCCCGAAGCGCAGGCGGTGGAGCAGGCCCTGAAGGCGGTCGACTACCGCTTCGTGAAGATGGACTCGCAAACCCACAGCATCTCCTTCGAGCGCGAAGGCGTGCGCATCGATCTCGGCGGCATCGCGAAGGGCTACGCCGTGGAGCGCGGCATCGCCCTGCTGCGTGAGCGCGGCATCGAACACGCGATCGTCACCGCCGGCGGCGACAGCCGCATCCTCGGCGATCGGCGCGGGCGACCGTGGACCGTGGGGATTCGTAACCCGCGCACGGAGGGTGCGGTGGTCACCCGCATTCCCCTGGTGGACGAGGCGATCTCCACCTCTGGCGACTACGAACGGTTCTTCGAGGTAGACGGTGTCCGCCACCACCACATTTTGAGGCCTGGCACGGGGGAGTCGCCGCGCGAGGTGATGAGCGTGACCATCATCGGTCCCGACGCCACCACCACCGATGCCCTGTCGACCGGCGTCTTCGTGCTCGGGGTGGCGGACGGCCTCGCCTTGATCGACTCCCTGGGGCCCTACGAGACGGTGATCATCGATGCCGAGGGCACGACGCACTATTCGAGCGGCCTGGTCTCGCCTGCCACGAGCGGTGGCACGCGGCGGTGAGTGCGAGGGCGTCCTCGGTCCTGCGTAGGTTCCAGCTTCACCTAGCGCTCCTATTGACTTGCGGCTGCCCGCTCGTCGTTGCGGGGCAGGCCGTCCCGGAAGGTCTACTCGCCCGCCTCGACGCCGTGCGCCAGGAAGAGCAGGTGCCGGCCATGGGCTTGGCCCTGGTGAGCACGCGGCAGGCGTTGCACGTGGGTGCCTACGGCGTGCGGGACCTGGAGTCCATGGTGTCGGTTGACGAGGACACGGTGTTTCGGGTCGGCTCGATCACCAAGACCTTCACCTCCCTCGGCGCGCTGGTCCTTCAGGAGCGCGGCTTGCTGCGCCTCGATGACCTCGTCACCAAGCACCTCGACAACCCACCCTTCGACAACCCCTGGGCCGACGAGGCGCCCGTGCGCATCGCCCACCTGCTCGAGCACACCGCGGGCCTGCAGGACATGATCCCCGACGAGTGGGCCGTGACCGAGCCGATGAGCCTCGATCAGGCCCTCGCCTTCCGCCCCGCCTCGCGCCGCCTGCACTGGCCACCCGGCACCCACTCCTCGTACTCCAACTCCGGTGCGGGCGTGGCGGCGAAGGTATTCGAGGAGGTCACCGGGCAGGCCTTCGAGCCCTTCCTGCGGGCAGCACTGTTCACCCCCCTTGGGCTCGACACAGCGACCCTGACCCCCACGCCGCGCACGCTCGCGCATCTGGCCCAGGGCTACGACCGCGACGGCCGCACGCCCATGGCCTACTGGCACATGCTGTATCCCGCCTTCGGCGCCTTGAACCTGACGCCGCGCGACATGGTGCCCCTGCTGCAACTCCTGCTGGGGGAGGGCGAGATCGAGGGTGAGCGCCTGCTGGCGCGCGAGTCCATCGCTCGCCTTGAATCCCCGCGCACCACCTTGGCGGCGAAGGCCGGTCTCACCACCTGGGGCTACGGCCTCGGCAACTACACCTGGGCGCGCAAGGGAGTGATCTGGCACGGCCACGGCGGCGACGCGGACGGCTACCTCGCCCACTACGGCTACAGTCGCGAACTCGACCGGGGCTACTTCCTGGTCATCACCGCCTTTCGCAAGTCCTCCCTCAAGCGCCTGCGGCGGGTGATCGAAGACGCGCTGGCCGAGGAGGCCGCCTCGCTCGCGCCGACGCCACCCCCCATCGCCGCCCTGACGCCGAGCGAACTCGACGCGTACGTCGGCGAGTACCGCTCGGCCACCACCCGCTTCGCTGGCTCGTCGGGTAAGCGCATGGTGATCGAGCGCGAGGGCGGGCGTCTTCTGACCCGCATCGGCGACGGTCCGCCACGCCCCCTCCTGCCGGTGGGCGATCATACGTTTCGCCGCCCCTGGGAGCCGGCCGCGACGAGCGCATTCGTGCGCGATCGCGAGGGCACCCTCTACCTGCAAGGGGACATGGGTAACCTCCAGCGTGTGACGCCCTAAGCGCCTTTGATCGCCGCTTTGTGAAGCCCGTCAGATAAGGGCTTGTAGTTGTGACCCGACACATTGAAGGCGAAACGAGGCGTATGGGAGCGTAGCCGGGCCCGATGAGCGGCCTCCCGCGCCCCCACACCGGCGGTGGTGGACGCCCTCTCTCGCGGCTCGAGAATCATCTTTCGCGACCTGACGGGTGCCAAGCGTATGGGGACGGTATCGGGCGACCGGCAACAACGGTGTCGGCGGACACTTACGAATGGGCGATCGTTGGCCACGGCATCGGGGGGTATCCTCCTGAGTGCCGCCTGCCTGCTAGGTGGGCTTGCCAGCGCCCAGGAGAGCGAGGCTGAGGCGCCCCTCAGCCCGCCCGCCGATGCGCCGCTGAAGGCCATCGACCAGGAGGTGCAGGACCTCAAGAGCGAGGTGCTGGCGCTGAACCGCGACCTCTTCATCCTGGAAGAGGAGTTGCTGTTCCCGGCCAATACCCAGGTCACGGTGTTCCTCTCCTTCGACGTCGGCACCTACTTCGCCCTCGATGGGGTGGAACTGGAGGTCGATGGCAAGCAGGTGGCCAGCCACCTCTACACCCAACGTGAGGTCGACGCCCTCGTGCGCGGCGGTGTGCAGAAGCTCTTCGTGGGCAACCTGCGCGCGGGTGAGCACGAGCTGGTCGCTCGTTTCACCGGCAAGGGCCCCCACGGGCGCGACTACCGCCGGGGAACCACCCTCGAATTCGAAAAGGGCCTCGGCACCCGCTACGTGGAGCTTCAGATCCACGACAGCGAGGCCAAGCAGCAGCCCGAGTTCGTGGCGCGGGTCTGGGAGTAGCGGTCGATGGGTCGAGGCTTAAGCGTCGCGTTGCTCGCCTGCGCGTTGATCGGCCTTGCCGACGACGCGGACGCGCGCCGCAAGCGCTACGAACCTCGCGTGCGGGACCTCCACTACGGCGAGGTCCTGTTCCACTTCTATCAGTACGATCACTTCGCTGCGATCACCCGCTTGCTGGCGGCCCGCGAGCAGGAGCGCATCGCTCACCACAGCACCGAGGCGGAGCTGCTCCTCGGCGGCATGTTCGTGAGCTACGGCCAGCAGGAGGACGCTGAGCAGATCTTCCAGAGCCTGCTGGCCCAGGATGAGCGCGAGGAGGTGCGCGATCGGGCCTGGTTTTATCTGGCCAAGATCGCCTACCAGCGCGCCCAGCCCGACCGGGCTGCCCGCGCCCTCGGGGAGATCGGTGGATCCCTGCCGCGCGACCTCGACGCCCAGCGCAAGCTGCTCGCATCGCGCCTGTACATGGACACGGGCCAGTACGATCAGGCAGCGGCCCAGCTCGAGCGCTGGAAGGGTTCGGACGAATACCTCGACTACGCGCGCTACAACCTCGGCGTGGCCCTCGTGCGCGGCGGCGACGTGCAACGTGGCACGCGCTTCCTGCAGCGCATCGGCGCCGGCCGCGAACAGCCCGACCGGGTGGGTTTCTTCGGCAGCCTCGGCTACCTCTTCACGCCCTGGCGCCTGCTCAAGCGCGAGGGCGCTATCGACGTCGATCTCACCTACGAGGAGCATCAGGCCCTCACGGATAAGGCTAACGTCGCCTTGGGGTTCGCGTTCCTTCAGGACGACCAGCCGGACCAAGCCGCCCGCTACCTGGGTCGCGTGGAAGACGCGAGCCCCTGGAGTGCCCGGGCACGCCTCGGCCTCGGCTGGGCCTACGCAGCGCAGGGCGAGTACCAGCGCGCCCTCGATCCCTGGCAGGCGCTGGAGGCGGGCGACCCCTTCGACCCCGCCGTGCAGGAAGCCTTCCTGGCCGTGCCCTACGCCCTCGGCAAGCTCGAAGACTACCCCGGGGCCGTGGATCGCTACACGGCCGCGATCGGCACCTTCAACGACGAGATGGCGCGCATTGATCGGGTCGCCTACGACGCCGCCAGCGGGGGCTTTCTGGGCGAGCTGCTGGCCTCCGTCGAGGGCGATGACCTCGGTTGGTTCTGGCAGCTAGAACGCCTGCCGGATACACCGCAGACACGCTATCTGTACCGCTTGTTGGCCGAGCACTCGTTCCAGGAAGCCCTCAAGAACTACCGAGATCTGCGCCTCCTGCGCCAGAACCTCGAGGGCTGGCGCGAAGGCGTCTCGGCCTATCAGGACATGTTGGCCTCGCGTCGCACGCGCTTCGACGATCGCGTTGAGCTGATGAGCGAGGCCCTCGCCAGCGGGCGTCTCGGGGCGCTCGATGAGCGTGGCGAGCGGGTTCGGGCGCGTCTTGAGCGCGTGCGTGTAGAGGCCGATGCGGCGGGTTTGGTGAGCGCGGACGAGCAGGCTGTTCAGGAGCGCCTCGGCCGCGTGCGCGATCGCCTCGACACGCTGCCGGCGGACGCGGGACGCTATACTGAGCAATTGGATGAGCTGCGCAACAAGTACCGGGTCCTGGATGGGGTCCTGTCCTGGCAGCTGGAAGAGGAGTACGCCGCGCGCCTGTGGGATCGCACGAAATCCGTGCGTGAACTGGACGGCGCGCTGGCCGAAGCACATACGCGCACGGAGGCGCTGCTCGCCGCCCGCGAAGGGGCAGACGAGCGCCTGCAGCGATTCGCTGAACGCGTGGAGGCCATCGTGCCCCGCGTGGACGCACTCACCGCACGGATCGACGGGCTCATGGACGAACACGGCGATTACATCTACGCCTTGGCCACGCGCACGCTGGATCAGCGCCGCGCCCGTCTGGCTGCCTACCTCACGGAAGCGCAGTACGCCCTGGCGAGCGTCTACGACAGCGCCGCCCACGGAGACGCGCCCTGATGGCTGGGCACCTCGTAAGGCATGCACGGCGGACCTTGGCCCTGGCGGTGGCCGGCATGGTGCTCGGCGCTTTGCCCACGCACGGCCAGGTGCTTTCCGATTTTCTGGACGCGGAGCGCGCCCGCGAGAGCTACCACGCGTTCCTCGAGCTTGCGCCCGCCGATGACCCCCGCCGCGCCGATGCCCTGCGTCGCCTCGCCGACCTCGAGCTCGAGCGGGCGGAGGAGCTGCTTCTCGAAGAGGAGCGTCTGGATGCGGCTCAGGCGGCCTACGGCGAGGCGATCCGACTCTACGCCGAGCTGGTCGATCGTTTCCCCGATCGCGCCGAAGGCGATGTGGTGCTCTACCAGCTCGCGCGCGCCCACGACCAGCGCGGCGAACCCAACGACGCCGTGCTCGCGCTTTCGCGCCTGGTCACCGAACATCCGGATTCGCCCCTCGTGGACGAGGCCTGGTTCCGCCAGGGCGAGGCCTACTTCCTGCGCCAGGACTTCGACCTGGCGGCGGATGCCTACGGCCAGGTGCTCGCCATCGGCGATGTATCGGACTTCTTCGATCAAGCCCTGTACAAGCAGGGCTGGTCCCTCTTCCGCGAAGCACGCTACGAAGACGGGACGGCCGCCTTCTGGCACCTCGCCGGTCGCATCCTCACCCCGGACGAGACGGCCTACAGCCAACGGGCCGAGGACGACATCTCTCGCGCCGAGCGCGAGCTGCTGGACGATGCGATTCGGGCGATGAGCATCAGCTTCTCCTACCTGGAGGGCGTCGACTCGCTCACCGCGTTCCTCGCCACCCAGCCGAAGCAGGGCTTCGAGCACCTCACCTACGCCGGCCTCGGCGATCTCTACCTGGGTCAGGAGCGCTTCAACGACGCCGCCATCACCTACGATGCCTTCTCGGTGGCCTACCCGGAGCATCGCGAGGCGCCGGTGCTGCAGCTGCGGGTGATCGATACCTACGTCAACGCCGGCTTCTCCGACGAGGTGCTCGCCGCGAAGGAAGCCTTCGCCGAGCGCTACGCCCTCACCGCACCGTTCTGGACCCTGCACGCGCCCGCCGAGCTGGAGGACGTGGTCGCGGCCCTCAAGGTGCACCTGACCGACCTGACCGAGTACTACCACGCCCGCGCCCAGGCCGGTGCGGAGGCGGGTACCGACGATTCCGCTGCCGACTACGAAACCGCCACCTACTGGTACCGCCAGTGGCTCGCGTCCTTCCCGGCCGAGGTGGAGACGCCGGGCAAGCGCTTCCTGTTGGCCGAACTGCTCTTCGAGCAGCAACGCTTCGCCGAAGCCACCGAGGAATACGAGCGCACGGCGTACGAGTACGGTGATCACATGCAGGCCGCGGAGGCAGGTTACGCTGCATTGCTGGCCTACGATCGCGAGGCCGAGCGCCTCGGTGATGGTGCGGGCCGCGACGGCTGGCGTCGCCAGGGCGTGGACAGTGCCCTGCGCTTCGCCGTCACCTTCCCGACCCATGCACAAGCGGTCGCCGTGCAGACCCGTGCCGCGGAAGACCTGTTCGCCTTCGGCGAGTACGCGGCGGCGAGCGATGCCGCCGTGGTGGTCACCACCTGGGATCCGCCGGCCGAATTGGCCCTGGCCCGTACTGCCTGGACCGTGGTCGGCTACGCCCAGTTCGAACTGGCCGACTACCTGCGTGCCGAACAGGCCTATCAGCAGGTGCTCGCCCTCGATCCCGAGCCGCAGGTTCGCGAAGACATGACCGAACGCCTGGCCGCAAGCGTCTACCGCCAGGGCGAGGCCCATCGCGACGCGGGCGACCTCGAGAGCGCCGTGGAGGACTTCCTCCGCGTGGCCCAGGTGGCGCCCGACTCGTCGATCACCGCCACCGCCGACTACGACGCCTCCGCCGCCCTGATCCAGCTCGAGCAGTGGGAGCGGGCGGCCACCGCCCTCAACGACTTCCGCGCTCGCCATCCGGACCACGAGTACGCGGCCGACGTCACCCGCAAGCTGGCCACGGCTTACCTCGCCACGGGCGACGCCGCCGGTGCCGCCGTGGAGCTCGAGCGCGTAGCGCGCACGGACGGCGAACCCATGGACGTGCGCATCGACTCAGCCTGGAACGCTACGAATCAGTACGAGCAGTCGAACAACCCGCCCAAGACCCTCGCGATGCTCGCCTACCTGAGCGATCAGCTGCCCGTGAGCCTGGACGAGCGCGTCGATGCGCAGGAGCGCACGGCCGCCACCCATCAGCGCCTCGGCAACGGCGCGGCGGAGCTCACGGCCCTGCGTCGCCTGGTCGACATCGATGCAGCGGCGGGCGCCAATCGCAGCGATCGCAGCCGAAGCGCGGCGGCCGGCGCCGCCCTCAAGCTCGCCGACGTGGAGCGCGAGCAGTTCGAACGGCTGCAGCTCACGCTGCCGATCCAGGAGAGCCTCACCGCCAAGCGCGGTGCCATGGAGAGCACGCTGGATGCCTACACCTTGGCGGCGGGCTACGGCATCGCCGACGTCAGCACGGCCTCGGCCTATCGCATCGCGGATCTCTACCTCGGCCTCGGTCGCGCCCTGATGGACTCGGAGCGCCCGCGGGAGCTGAGTGAATTGGAGCTGGAACAGTACGAGTTCCTGCTCGAAGAACAGGCCTTTCCCTTCGAGGAACAGGCGATCGAATTACATGAGGCCAATGCGCGTCGCACCGTGGATGGCGTGTTCGACGAATGGGTGCAGGCCAGCCTGACGCGCCTCGCTGAGCTGGTGCCAGCGCGCTACGCCAAGGCGGAGAAGGGAGAGACCCTTGTCAGCTACATCGATTAATCCCGGTCGCCGAGGCGTGCCGGCCCGTGCAGGGGCGCACCTATTGCTCCTGCTCACCGCTGCCCTCGTGGTGGGCGGTTGCTCGTCCGTGCCTTCCGCGCGCAAGGCGAAGGGCGGCGAGGAGGGTGAGGCCGACGCGGTGGTCGTGTCAGCCCAGGTGCAACGGGATTACGGCGCGGCCTTGGCGTTGCTCGAGGCGGGCGATTTCGCGGCGGCCCGCGAGCGTCTCGAGGCGCTCGTGGCGGCGCAGCCTGCGTTGCTCGGCCCACGGGTGAACCTCGGTATCGCGCTCTCGGGCGAGGGCAACTACGAGGCGGCCCAGAACGCCTTGCTCGCCGCCATCGAGCTTCGCCCCGAGGCGGTGGAGGCCTGGAACCAACTTGGCGTGGTCTACCGCCAGATGGGGCGCTTCCTCTCGGCGCGCGAGGCCTACGGGAAGGCGATCGCCGTGGCGCCGGACTACGCGCTGGCGCACTTCAACGCCGCCGTGTTGCACGACATCTACCTGCACCAGCCCGCCGAGGCCCTGGCGCACTACGAACGTTACTTCCAACTCGCAGACGAGCCGGACGACCGGGTGGAGGCGTGGATCGCCGACATGCGCAGGCAAGTGGAAGCCGAACAGCGAACGGCAGGAGTGGTCGATGAAGAATTCTAATCGTCGGATGCAGCGCATCCTGATCGCAGCCCTCGCCGGCATGCTGCTCGGCCCCAGCGCCTTCGCCCAAGAGCAGGAGGCTGCGGCGAGCGAGACGCCTGCCGCACAGGAAGCGCCGGGGCCCGCCGTGGACACCTCGCCGACGCCTACGCGCGCAGCTCGGCGACGCGGCCGACAAGATATCGAACTACAGACCACCTCCGTGAGCGGCAACCGCGAGTTGCCCCGGGTGATGGTGGTGGTGCCGTGGAAATCCGCGGCGCCCGCAGAACTCGGCGGACGACCCATCGTCAGCCTGGTGGAAGAGGCCCTGGCCCCCGTGGACCCGGAAGTATTTCGACGCGAACTCGAGTACTACGGCTTGCTTCACGGTGGACCGACGGATGACGCAGCACAATTGGCCAAGACGGCGACTAACCTGACTGAGGAATAAGTTAATGAACGCCTACAACGCGGTAGTCAGTTTCTTTCAAGACGGCGGGATGTTCATGTACCCGATCGTCATCGTCTTTGCGATTGGTCTCGCCATCGCCCTCGAGCGTTGGGTGGTGCTATCCATGTCTGCCGTGCGCAACCAGCAGGTGTGGAAGAAGGTCACGCCGCTGCTGAAGAGCGGCGACTACAACCAGGCGGTCATCGTGACCCGCCAGTCGAAGACCTCCGTCGGCAAGATCCTCTCCTACGGCTTCGATCGCCTGCGCAGCTCGCGCCGTCGCGACGACATCGAGCGCGCCATGGAGGAGAGCCTGATGGAAGAGGTGCCGCGCCTCGAGCAACGCACGCACTACCTCGCCACCTTCGCCAACGTGGCCACGCTGCTCGGCCTGCTCGGCACCATCATCGGTCTGATCAAGGCGTTCACGGCGGTGGCCGCGGCCAATCCGGCGGAGAAGGCTGACCTGCTGTCGGCCAGTATCTCCGTGGCCATGAACACCACCGCCTTCGGCCTGATGGTGGCGATTCCCCTGCTGCTGATCCACACGGTGCTGCAGTCGAAGACCTCGCGCATCGTCGACTCGCTGGAGATGGCGGCGGTGAAGTTCCTGAACAACGTGAGCGAGCGCACGGCGCAGAAAGAGGGCGCCTGAGCCATGGCCATCGGTCGGCGCAAGTGGCGAGAGCGACACGCCCAGGAGACGGCGGAGCTCAACATCACGGCGTTCATGAACCTGATGGTGATCCTGGTGCCCTTTCTCCTGATCACCGCCGTGTTCTCACGCCTGGCCGTGATCGAGCTCAACTTGCCGGGGCCCGATGGGGCGGCGGCCCAGTCGGAGCCTGAGGAGACGCTCAACCTCGAGATCACCGTGCGCGCCAGCTACCTGGAGGTGGGCGATCGTGACACGGGGTTGCTGAAAGCCTTCGCCAACACGGCGGATGGCCGGTACGACCTGGCCGCCCTCGCCGACTTCCTGAAGCAGGTGAAGGTGCGCTACCCCGACAAGACCGACGCCACCGTGCTGCTGGAGCCTGACATCGAGTACGACGTACTCGTGCAGGTGATGGACGCGGTGCGCGTGGAGCAGGTGGTGGAGAACGGCAACAAGCAGTTCGGAGAGCTGTTCCCCGAGATCGCCGTGGGCGATGCCGTGCCTGCCTCGCCCGGCGTCGAAGCTGCCCTGACCGCCGACGCCGCGAGCGTCCTCGATGCGGGCGACTGACGCCTTCTAAGGAGCACTGATAGTGTCAACCAGATTCAATCGTCGCTTCAGTGGCGGGCGGCGCAACGCCAACGCGTCTGCGGCCGGGAAACTGAACCTCGTTTCCCTGATGGATATCTTCACCATCCTGGTGTTCTTCCTGCTGGTGAACTCCAACGATTCGCAGGAGGTACCGTCCTCGAAGATCCTCGCCATGCCTGAGTCCGTGGCGGAGGAGAAACCGCGCGAGACGGTGGTGGTGATGGTCACGGCCGACCGCATCCTGGTCCAGGGCCAACAGGTGGCCACCACGGACGAGGCGGCTGCCGTGGATGGCAACATCATCGCGCCCCTGCGCGAGGCCTTGGCCGCCGAACACGAACGACTGATCGCCGATGCGGGCCTTGCGGCCGACGATGAGCCGCCCACCCACGAGGTCACCATCATGGGCGACAAGGGCACGCCCTTCCGCCTGCTGAAGAAGGTGATGGCGACCTGTACCGATGCGGATTACACGCGGGTCTCCCTGGCCGTCGTCCAGCGCGCCGGCAAGGATGAGGCTGCAGGTGGAGGTGCCCAGTCATGAGCACTTACGTGCACAGCTACTACCGCGAGTACGACCTGCCGTGGAGCGTGCCCGAGGTCGACGCCAAGCGCCTGAACAAGTTCACGGTGCGCGTGCTGGCCGTCACGCTGGTGCTGGCCCTGATCGTGCCGATCCTGCCGACTCAAGATGCCGAACAGGCGCGCCCCGAAGAGGTGCCTGAGCGCTTCGTGAAGCTCGTGATCGAGCGCAAGAAGCCGCCACCGCCGCCGCCCGTGGTGCAACCGGAGCCCACGCCGGAGCCGGAACCTGTGGTGCAGGAGAAGCCGCCCGAGCCCGTGCCGGAGGTGACGCCTGAGCCCGAACCGACGCCGCCCCCGCCCGAGGTGAAGCCTCAGGAGCGCGTCGCGGAGGCGCGCGAGAAGGCCTCGCGCACGGGCGTGATGGCCTTTGCCGATCAGCTCGCCGATCTGCGCCAGCATACGGCGGTAACCGTGGCCGCTAAGCCCCAGGCCCTATCGGATTCCGTAGCTGCGGCGGATCGCAGCGAGCGCTCGCTGGTGACTGCAGGTGCTGGGTCAGCCAGTGGCGGTATCAACACGGCGGGCTTAAGCCGCAACACGGGCGGCACTCAGCTGACCGGTCGACAGACCACCACGGTGGAAAGCGACGTGGCCGTGGCGCAGGTGGCGCGGGCCGCAGCCGAGGCAGCCGGTGCTGTCGCCGTCACGCGCAGTCGCGAAGAGATCGAGATGGTGTTCGACCGCAACAAGGCGGCGATCTACGCGCTCTACCGTCGGGCCTTACGGCAAAACCCCGGCCTGCAGGGCAAGCTGGTGCTGCGCCTGACCATCGCGCCCTCCGGTCAGGTGGTGGCCTGCGAGGTGGTGTCGAGCGAGCTGAACTCGCCCGAACTCGAGGCCAAGCTCGTGCGTCGCGTTCGCCTCTTCGACTTCGGTGCGAAGGACGTTTCCGAAGTCACGACGACCAAGCCGATCGAGTTCTTCCCCGCATAAAAATCTGCCGCGTCTAGCGCGGCTCGGAGACCGCACCGGGCAACCCTGGTGCGGTCTTACGTTATCCTCTGCGCTGTTGGGCGCCACCCCCGCGCTCGCCGGATTCGATCGTCCATGGCAGATCTTTCCAAACAGCCGTTCAGGCTGTTTCCCCTGTTGCGCCTGATCGTGGCGCCCGACGCGGGTTTCTTCTACGTCGCCGCCATCTACGCGGTTGCCATCAGCCTCTTCACCCTTGCCGTTCCCATCTCGGTGCAGATCCTGATCGAGGCGGTGGCCAACACCACCGTCGTGCGTGCGGTGGTGGTGCTGTCCCTCGCGCTGTTCGCCGTGCTGGCCTTGTCCGGATTTCTTGTCGCCCTGCAGGTGTGGGCGATGGAGGTCTTCGAGCGCCGTTTCTTTGCCCGCATGACCTCGGAGATCGCCCTGCGCCTCGTCTACGCGGATCACGATGCGCTGCTAAAGCGCAACCGCGACGACTTGATGAACCGCTTCTTCGAGATCATGAATCTGCAGAAGACCCTGCCGGCCATGGCGGTGGGGGGCACCACCCTGGTGCTGCAGACCTTGGTCGGCTACGTGGTGGTGTCCTTCTACCATCCGGTGTTCTTCGCCTT
>JBCBZW010000069.1 GCA_039815145.1 Pseudomonadota bacterium | reverse complement strand
TCGGGGCGACGCTTCGAATCGGTGATCAGCGCGCAGTCGCCCGCGTGGCTCGGTGATCATCGGGTCGCCAATGCGGTCGTGATGCCCGCGGCAGGGTTCGCCGACGCGTTGGTCGCGGCCGGTCGGGCGCTGCTGGGAACGGATGCTACGGTCGAATTGCGCGACGTGGTGCTATCGGCAGCGCTCACGCTGTCGGAGACCGAATACGTACGGTTGCACACGGTTGTCGAGGAAGCGGGGGAGGGCAGCTACCGTGTGCGCATGCTGTCCGCTGTGGCGGACGGGCCGTCGGGGGACGGCACCGCGTGGACGGAGCATGCGTCCGGGACGATTGCACTCGGTGCGGCCAACGGCCTCGATGACGATGGGATGGCTCCGGCCGCACCGGTGGGTGATCAAGCTGATGATGGCGGCCAGGACGTCGAGGACGCGGAGGCCGTCGACCTGACGAGGTTGCGCCGCGAGTTGGCTGAACTGGGCTTGCACTACGGCCCCGCTTTCCAGGGCCTAGAGCGACTAGGAATTCGCAGTGATGTCGATAGTGGCGATCGGTTCGCCATCGCGCAGATCGCGCCCAGCGCCGAGCGCAGCGAAGCGCGCTGCGCCGTGCCTCCGACACGGCTGGACGCGTGTCTGCAGGCGATCGCGCCGCTGGTGCGCGAGCGTTCGACGCTGCTACCGGTAGGATGGCGGCGCCTGCGCTACTGGCCCGCCGCTACCAGCCCGGGCTGGGCCGGGTCTGTGAAAGCACGGGTTCGGCTTACAGGCCGGCGAGAGGCCGTGCTGGAGGTGCGCGCTGCGGAGGATGGTGCCCTCCTGCTCGCCATCGAGGGCCTGGCGCTGGCGCCGGTGCCGGGGACAGGCGAAGGGGCTGCTGGACAAGGCAGTCGCCGCCAGTCCATGCACGGAGTCGACTGGATCCCGCGCGCGCGCCTGGCGGTACCGCAGGCGCGACTCCCCGATCCGTCCACGGTGTGCGACCTGTTGACCCCCGGGTTCGAATTTGAGCTGACGCACGACGAGAGCGTCGCAGCCTATCGCGAAGGGTTGGTGCTGCTGGAGGCGCGGGCGCGCACGCTGGCCCAGCAACTTGTGCCGCAGATCGAAGCGCTCGATCACGAGCGGTCCACGAAGGAGCACCGACTCCTCGACCGCTTGCGTATGCTCGCGGAGGAGGCACCGACTACACCTGCACCGAGCGTGACGTCACCAGCGGTCGAGACGGAATCCCGCCTCTTGGAACGCTGTGCCGAACGCGCCCTCGAGGTACTGAAGGGCACGTGCGATCCCGTCGCGGAGCTGCTCTTTCCCAATGGAGACGCCAGCGATCTGCGGTCGATCTACGGCGAGGCCGCAGGACCGCGCCTCATGAACGCGCAGGTCGCAGCGGTGGTCACGCAGGCGCTGAGCGCCCTGCCGCGCGACGAGGGGTTGCGCGTGCTGGAGATTGGGGCGGGCACCGGCGCCACGAGCGAACCCGTGCTGGCAACGCTTTCTGAGCAACGCGGCGCCTACACGATCACGGATATCGGCGCGCCGCTCGTGCAGGCCGCGGTGGAGCGGCTAGCCCGGCGCCATAAGCGCGTGCAGGGGCAGGTGCTCGACATCAGCCGCGATCCGCAGGCGCAAGGTTTCACTGGGCATCAGACCGATCTGATCATCGCCGCGAACGTGCTGCATGCCACGCCTTCGCTGACGCAGAGCTTGCGCCACGTGCGTAAGCTGCTGGCCCCTGGCGGCTGGTTGGTGCTTCTCGAGGGGAACCGTCGCCTCGCCTGGCTGGACCTCACCTTTGGGCTCACAGACGGTTGGTGGTGCTACGAGGCGGACGATTACCGTCATTCCCATCCCCTGCTGCCCGGCGATGGGTGGACGCGGGTGTTACGTGATGCGGGCTTCTCCACCGTCGCGCGACTAGGGAACGGCGCGGGTGATCTGGAGCAGGAGATCATCTTGGCGCAGGCACCTGTTCACGCGGCGCAGCCGCCTGTGTGCGCTGTGCTGTTGGGCGCCGCGCAGTGGCCGGACCTGCATTCGACCCTGTCGAGCACGATGGCTGGCTCGGCGGCGGCGGGCGAATCCCACGAAGGTGAGGAGAAGCGTGCAGCGGTCGTGATCGCGGCGCCGCGTGAGGGCGTGGTGGATGTCGCCGAGCAAGCCGAGTCGATGCTGTCGGATGCGCTCGAATGTACGTGCGCCTGGCTGGCCGAAGCGTCCGTGGACGCGGCGGGAGCGACCGCAGAGGCAGACGCTGGCAGGCAGGTTACCTTCGTCACCCGCGGAGCGGTCCCCGTCGGCGCTGATGGTGGACCGGCGCCGCGCCGCGCCGACGAGCTGGCGCAGGCGACCCTAGTTGGCCTGGCGCGCACGTTGCGGGTGGAGCAGCCGGACACGCGAGTGCGTTGGATCGATGTCGACGAGGACGTGACGACGGCAACGCTCGCCCGGGAAATCGTCGCAGACGATCCGGAGGACGAAGTGGTGTTGCGGGGGGCCGAACGCTTGGTGCCCCGTCTGCGACCGTTCCGCCCGCATGCAAACCCGAGCCGACTGGTCGTCACTGAACCCGGGCGCTTAGACAGCCTGGCCGAGCAACCGCTGCAGCGGCGAGCACCCGAAGCGCGTGAGGTGGAGATCGCCGTGCGCGCAACGGGCTTGAACTTCCGCGACCTGCTCCAGTGCCTGGGATTGCTCGAGCGCGGGTACGCTGGCGAACTCGGTGTGCAGGACATGCCGCTCGGCTTCGAGTGCGCGGGTCACGTGACCGCGGTAGGCGAGGAGGTCGAGCACGTCGCGGTGGGTGAGGCGGTAATCGCTGCCTTTACGCCCGGGAGCTTGGCGTCGCACGTGACACTGCCGGCGCGCTACGTCGTGGCGAAGCCCCTCGCGTTGAGCTGGACCGATGCCGCCAGCGTACCTACCGCATGGCTGACCGTTTGGCTCGCGCTGGAGGAATTGGCGCAGGTCGAACGGGGGGACGTGGTGTTGATCCACGCGGCGGCGGGTGGCGTCGGGTTGGCAGCAGTCCGCTATGCGCAGTCGCGTGGCGCGACGGTGCTAGCCACCGCGCATCCGTCGAAGTGGGCTGCGCTTCGCGCCTTCGGCGTGACGCGCCTGGCCAACTCTCGCGACGGCACCTTCGCTGAGGCCGTGCGGGAGTGGACGGCGGGGCGCGGGGTCGATGTGGTACTCAACAGCCTCACGGGGGAACTGGCGCGGGCCAGCCTGGCGGTCACAGCGCCCGGTGGGCGCTTCGTCGAGCTGGGGCGGCTCGATGGCATCGACGCTGACACCGCTGCTCGTGAGCGTCCGGACGTCGGCTACTACACCTTCGACCTGGGGCAACTGGCCATTGCCGGTGACGAGCGCCTCGACAGGTTGGTGCGACGCCTCGGTGAGCGCGACTCGGCGGCGCGGCTGACCCTGCCAACCACGGTGTTTGCGCAGGAGGAGACCGAGGAGGCGCTGCGCGTGCTGCAGGCCGGTCGTCACGTTGGCAAGGTGGCGCTGACGCGTCCCACCCCTGGCAGCGATACGGCGCCACCGCGGATACAAGCGGATGGTTGGTATGTGATCAGTGGAGGTACCAGGGGCCTTGGCCTTGCGGTAGCGGAGTGGCTGGCAGGGCAGGGGGCGAGCCACCTGGCCTTGCTGGCGCGCCGGTCTCCAGAGGACGATGCGCTGCAGACCATCAGCGCCCTGCAGGCTAATGGAGTGCGCGTGGAAGTGCTGGGCGTAGACGTTGCCGAACGTTTGCCTTTGTCCCGCGCTCTCGACCAGCTCCGTTTGAAGCAGGGCCGGATCCGCGGTGTCATCCACGCGGCTGGGGTGCTCGCCGATGCCGCGGTGGAGAACATGGACCTTGCCCGAATTCGACGCGTCATCGACCCCAAGGTCCGCGGTGTACTTAACCTCGCCCACGAGACACGCGATGATGCGTTGGACCTGTTCGTCACCTTCTCGTCGAGTGCTGGTTTGCTGGGGTCCCCTGGACAGTCCAACCATGCCGCCGCCAACGCAGTACTCGACGCGCTCGCCGGCAGCCAGCGAGCCGCTGGAGCGCCTTGGCTCAGCATCGGATGGGGAGCGTGGAGCAAGATCGGGGCGGCCGCACGCAAACGCGCCGGCGACCGCCTGGCGCAGGCAGGCATCAGGGAAATCGACCCGCAGGACGGTCTTCAGGCCCTGGCGGATGCGCTGGGCGCCGATTCGTCCTACGTTGCCGTCTTGCCCGTTGATTGGCAGTGTTTCGCCAAGCACCGGCTCGCCGCGCGACCCTTCTTCGAGGATCGCCTGCGCGCGGCGCTGGCAGGTACGGACCGCGAGGAGGCGGGCGTCCTCGCGTCAAAGTTGGCCACGCTAGATGCGCAAGCGCGCAAAGCCGCGCTCGAAGAGCACCTACGGTCTGAGATAAGCGCCGTGCTTGGATTGGCGACTGCGGAGCAGGTGCAGCCCCGCAGTCGCCTGATGGATCTCGGCATGGATTCCCTGATGGCCGTCGAACTGCGGGCGCGCCTGCAGCACAGTCTTGGCGTTGCCTTGCAGACCACGTTGCTGTTTGACCATCCTACCGTGGAAGCGCTCGTCGAGTACCTGAGCGAGCAGTTCGCCGGGGAGAACGATGGGAGTAGCGTTGCCGCTGACTCGATGCCAGCGTTAGGTGAGCAGCCGGGGAACGAGCGCCGAGGGATGCAGGTGGCGGTGGCCTTTACAAAGAGCGGTAGCGATGCGGAGATTCAGGCGACGCCGCCATCGTCCGACGATGACCGTTCGCTGGTGCAGGAAGTAGAAGCGCTCTCCGAAGAGGAGTTGCTACGGCGACTTCGATCCTGATGACCCGCGTGCGTACCACAGCCGTCGAGCGCTACGCCGTTTGCGTGGCTTGGGCATCTGCCCGCTTCGCGCGCTTCATCCCCTCGTCGGTGTCGCCGAGCTTCCAGTAACAGCTCAGGTACATCTCTCGGCGATCGATGCCGCGCTCATCGCGCAGGTAGTGGCGGGCGGCGCGCATGCCGTCGAACTCACCTGCGAACCAGACCGATGCACGCCCGGACTGCCAGGGCACCTGGCGTAGCCGCTCGACGAGGCGCTGGTTTGGCTTGGAGGCGTCGCCGTTGACGATCCACTCGACTTCTATCCCGGGTGGGGCCGTGAGCTCCAGCGCGGCATCGAGGCTCGGTACTTCGATCAGCGCATGGCCGGGTATGCGGTCGCTCAGCAACTCGAGGTTTGCCGCAATCGCCGGAAGCGCGCTCAGATCGCCCGCGATCAGCACCCAATCCGCGTTTTGAGCGAGGCGCTTTACTTGCCCGGGGCCGCGCAGCGTGAGCGGGGCGCCAGGACGGGCGGAGCGGGCCCAGGCGCTCGCCGGTCCGTTGTCGCCGTGATCTACGAAGTCCAACACGACTTGCTGGGAAGCCGCATCAAAGGTGCGCACGGTGAACGAGCGCAGTACGCGCCGGAAAGGACCGCCGAATCGGCCCTTGACGTAGTCGCCCTCACGGCCTTCCGGGAAGGTGCTCAGGGATTCGCCATGCAAGGTGACGCGGCGCATGTAGGGGGTGAGCGGGCGATTGCTCACCACGCTGAGGTCGTATTCGTTGCTCATGGATAAATTGGTTGGGTTGCGATGAAGGAAGGAACCTATCCGATACCGTTCATGATACTCGTTGTGCCACCCCCGAACGCCCGTTCTGAGCGACTACCGTCGGTAGCGCGTTTCTGGCAACGGCTCCGCTCGCTGAGTGTTACCTCATTTACCAAGCGGCCCACTAGTAGCGGCGGATTTCTCCGGGGCATTCGTGCATCGAATGGCTGATCCCGTAGACGACGCCGCACACATAGGCCCTCTTCGTGGGTAAGCTGCGATTGAAACGCGATCGATCTTCCGTCATCGCACCTCGGGTCACGTGGATTGGTGGCGCGGCGAGCGGCCGATCAGCCACACCCAGATTTTCCCTGCTCTGCGTATGAAATCGTCCTGCAAGAGATAGAGCGTGGGCACAAGAATCAGCGTAATCAGCGTCGCGAACAGGATGCCAAAGCTCATGCTCACGGCCATCGGAATAACGAACTGAGCCTGCGCATTGGTCTCGAGCATGATCGGCACCAAGCCGATCGCTGTCGTTAGGGACGTGAGAATGATGGCGCGAAAGCGTGCCTTACCCGAGCTAATCACCGCCTCGTACAAGGGCACACCGTCTGCCCTGGCCTTATTCACGAAGTCGATCATGATCAGGCTGTCATTCACTACCACGCCGGCCAAGGCAATCAGTCCGAAGAGGGAGAACATGCTGATCTCCAGGCCCAGCAGGAGATGCCCGATGATCGCGCCGATAAAGCCGAAAGGAATCACGGCCATGATGATCAGCGGCTGGGCGTAGGATTTGAGGGGAATGGCGATCAAGGCGTAGATGAGGAACAGGGCGGCAATCGACGCGTAGGTGAGATTGATCAGGAACTGCTGCTCATCCAGGCTAGCGCCCTCCAGGGCGTAATCAACGCCTGGATAGCGGCTCAGGATCGAAGGAATGACCTTGTCGCTGACATCTTCGATCACCTTGCGTGGCTGGCTGACCACCGTATCGATGTCTGCAGAGACCGTGACCGTGCGCTTGCCATCCTGGCGTGTAATCGATGCGTACGCGTTACCGTACTTGACCTCGGCAACCTCGGTGAACGGCACGCGGTCACCGCTCGGTGTGCTGATCAGCAAGCTCTCTAGGTCGTCGATGGAGCGACGGTCTACTTCGGGGTAGCGAAGCATGACCTTGAGCTCATCTTTGCCACGCTGGATGCGCTGGATCTCTTCGCCATAAAAGCCCTGACGCACTTGCGTGCCGAGCATGCCCAGTGTGATGCCGAGGGCCTCGGCCCCGGGCTTCACGGCGAGCTGAATTTCCTTGCCGGCAACAGCGGCGGAGTTGCGGATATCGTAGACACCGGCATATTCGCCCAAGGCCTGCGTCAGCTCTGTCGCTGCCGCTTCAATGGCACCGATGTTGTCGCCGGAGAGTTGGAAGCTGAGGGGGGGGCCGCCGCCAATGACATTGCCGTTCGTAAACTGCATGGTACGCACGCCCGGAACGTCGCCCGCTTGCTCGCGCCACAGGGCCGCCAGGTCGTCGCCGTCGAGTGACTGCGTTCCCACCGGCGGCATCTCCACGATCACGCTTCCCCGCGTGTCCGTCTCTGTGAAGGTGGCCACGTGCTGCAAGGGGTCCGTCGCGCCCGGGTGCCCGAGCAGATGGCGGTTGCGAACAACGTAGACTGACTCTTGCAGGTGCAGCAGGGCGGCATTGCGATCCTTGCTGGGCGTGCCGGTTTGCATGCTCACGCTAGCGAACAGGTAGTCTCCCGAGAGCTCCGGGAAGATCACGAAGCGCAGGAAACCTCCTGCGAACAGGCCCCCGGCCAGGATGACCATCGCAATGAAGATGGCGAAGGTAATGCCGCGGGCCTTGATTGCACGGCGCAAAAGCGGGTCATAGAGTTTCTCGATCACCCAGTGCAGCGCATGCTGCGTGTGGCGTTGGGCCCGCTGGAACGCCTTGCTGATCCACTTCAGGGGGTTTCGCGAGGTGCTGTAGGGCGCGAAGATCACATCCTCGTCAATCGGTGCAATCTTCGAGTGCGCCAGATGCGCCGGCAGTATCAACTTCGACTCTACCAGTGAGAACAGCAGGCACAGCGTGACGACCACGGCGACGGCTTCGAGGAAAGACCCAGCAATTCCCCCAACGAAGAGCATCGGCGCAAAGGCCGCAATGGTGGTGAGCACGCCAAAGGTAGCCGCAACGGCGACCTGGTTGGCCCCTGCCACCACGTTCTCCACCGTATGCCCATCGGCCCGTGTTTTGGTGTAGATGCTCTCGCCAATGATGATTGCATCATCGACGACGATACCTAGGACCAATATGAATCCGAACAAGCTGATGACGTTGATCGTGACCGGCCAGGGGTTATAGGGCAGAAACGCCAGGGCGCCCAAGAAGGTCACGGGAATGCCGATGATTACCCACATGGCGAACTTCAGACGCAGGAACAGGCTCAGCACGATGAACACCAGGATCGCGCCCTGCCACATATTCCGCAGCATCATGTCCAGCCGCTGCTGGAGGTAGTTTGCGCGATCCACCCATGTAGTCACGTTCACGCTGTCGGGGACCGTCTTGGTAAACTCGGCGACGAAATCCTTAACGACCGCTGCCGTGCGCAGCTCGTTCTGCTGGCCACTGGCCAACACCCGCATGGTCGCCACGGGTTCGCGGTTGAACAGACCGAAGTCGTCGCCCTCGACGAAGCCATCGTCGATCGTGGCAATGTCTGACAGGAGGAGCCGTGAGCCGTCCTCGTAGGTGCGTACGGCGATCTGCGCGAACTCCTGCCCGGTGTAGACTTGACCTTGCGTACGCAGGAGCACGTCGCCACGGTCTGTCTCGATCGTGCCGCCTGGGATATCGCGCACGTTGGCACGAACGATCGCCGCGATCTCTGTCATCGTCAGCTGATAGCGCTCGAGCGTAGCTCGCGACACCTCAATGCTGATCTCGTATGGACGGTCGCCGAGCAGCTGCACGTCGTTGATACCCGGCAGCTGCAGGAGACCATCGCGCACGTCAGCCGCGATCTCCTTGCGCGCGTACTCGTCCATATCGCCGTAGATCGATATAAATATAACGGGGAGGGGCACCTCTACCCGTTCGATCACCGGTTTCTCCGCAAGCTCCGGCAGCGTTGGGATGGCGTCAACGCGCGTCTTGACCTGATTCTGCACGAAGTCCAGGTTGGCCCCTGGCTCCAGCTCGATGGAGACCACGCCGCTGCCCTCATAGGCCCTGCCTTCGGTCTTGGCAATACCGGGCAGATTGACGATGGCCTCTTCGATACGCGTGACGATACCCTGCTCGACCTCCTGCGGCGCGGCCCCGGGGTAGGGGACGGTCACCGTGATGATGTCCAGCTCGAATTCTGGCGTGGTCTGCTTGCGAATCGATTGGGCGACGAGGATCCCAGAGAACAGGATCACCGCCATGAGTAGGTTGGCGGCGACGGGGTTGCGGGCGAACCAGTTGATGATCCCCCTCGGTTGGTACTCGCCCGACATCATTGATCTCCACTGCTTAGGCGAGCCACCGGCTGATTGGATAGATCGCGGTCATCATCAGGTGGCGCGCTATCCACGCGCATCGGACGCCCGAGCCTGTTCAGGTGACGCCCCGCAGTACACGGCTTTGCCATGGGCGGTGCCTCCTCGGACAGCACCTTGGGGAACTGAGCCGTCTTTAGCACCGTCGATAGCCCGGTAGATGTCTTCGTCTTCGATGTGGAATCCGGCGTAGTCCTCGAGCGCGCCGCTCCAGGTCTCGGTGACAACAGGAACGCCGATCGACAAATCTCGATCAAAGTCCCAGCGATCCATCCATCATCAGCGTGGCGGGTCAGAAGTCTGCCCTCAGCGAGAGTGTGAACGTGCGTGGCCCTTGGAACTGAAAGGCCCCGTTGCCGCTCACATCCCACCCGAACGTGTCGAACAGGTTGCTCACCCGGCCTCTTACGACAAGGGTGCGCGCGCCCAGCGATAGCTGGCGACGGAAGCCGAGATCCACCAAGGTCCGCTCCGGAATGCGCAGCTCGTCTAGCTCATCGCCGTTCTCCAGTCCGCGGCTGAAGACGCTGACGTCGAAGGACCATCCGCGCGCCCAAGCAGGGCGATAGTCTAGATCGAGGGTTGTGCTACGGCGCACGACGCCAATCGGATTCGAGGACAGCTGTCCCTCGTCAACCGCGTCACCCGTCAGCGTGGCATCGAGCAAGAGCGTGCCGACAACCAGCTGCAGCTGGGGCGTGATGGGTCCGGCGAGGGACAGTTCGACGCCCCGATTGGTCACCACTCCCCGCTGGACGAAGAAGCGGTTGCTGTCGAGGCCGAAGAAGGGCTTCTCTATTGTGAACACGCCGGCGACGGCCGTGAGCCGGCCCAGGCGAGCGCGCAATCCGCCGTCTGCTTGTCGGGTTTCGATCGCGGGCGGTGCCTCGTTACGATTGAGCGATATGGCAGGCGCCGTGGGGCTTTCCTCAAACCCTGTGACCACACCGCCGTAGGCGACCAGCCAGGGCCTAAGCTCCACGGCTCCGGTGGCGTTGTACAGGAGCGGGCTTGCCTCGGCGGTGACCGGACCGTTCACTGGGTCCTCGAGCACTCGCTCGTAGTCCGTCTGCTGAACGCCGAGGTTGAGTTGGCCGACGCCGCGCCAGCGCAGGTCGTAGCTGAATCCGCCCGTGATCTGCTCGACCTGCTCACGGCTCACCTCGCCGAACGCGAGGTCCGGCTCCGGTACGAAGTTCGCCACATCCACTCGCCCCTCGCCGAGGTCGATCTCGACGCCGCCACCGAACCTGCGCTCGCGCTGGCGCGCGCGCACGTTCAAGGTGAGCGTGTGGCGATGGCGCTCGCCACCGAACTGACGCGAGACACGGGCTTCCAGTGAATCGGACACGGCATCGCTCGGCGGTCCGAGGAACGCGAGGCGCTGCCCGGTGCTGTCGGGCTGCACGTCGACGAAGAACTGACCGGCCTGTCCATTGTCATCGAAACTCGATCGGAAAACGCCGAACTCGATGGCCACTAGCTGCGGTTCGAGTTTGCCGATCAGGCCTACGTTGTAACGATCTCCCTCGAACCCGACCCACGGTTGCCCGACGAATTCACGCCGCGGGACGCGTGGTGGTGCGAAGGGACCGGCAGGGAAATACCTTGGCGAGATCTCTTCCTGCAGCACGCCGACGTAGTCACCGAACAGGGTGATATCGACCCGGTCTCCCGGTTGCAGGCGGAGCGTACCGCCGGCGTTCGCGAACACGTCGGCGGTGCCATCGCTGATCTCGAAGCGATCGAAGCCGACACCGCCCGTCGTCTCCACCAATCCTTCCGCGAAACGCCCCTGCAGATCGATGGCGACGCCGTACCCCGCGTACTCGTTGAGCCGCAGAATCGCGCTCTGCGTGGGTGTATCGGCGACCCGACGTAGCGCGAAGTCTGCGATCCCGGTGGGGGCTGGAAGGAGGTACCCCTGGGCGGTCAAGCCGGCCCGTATCGTCGAACTGGCCACGAGGCGGCTGCTGAATCCCGCCTGGCGATCGATGAAGAGCCCCTCCAGGCGCACGTTACCGGCACTGGTGGGGCTGAATCCTCGGACGCTCCCGGGGCTGTACAGACCGATCTGCTCCTCCCCGACGCTGGCACCGAAGGCATCGTCGACGGCGCGGACGACGTTCTCGGCGGCGCGCTGCGCTGAGGCTTCGAAAGCGGCGAGACCTGCGAGACCTGCGAGGGCTGCGGTAGCCAACGGGCGCCACCACCGGAGTTTGCGCGCGCTGAGCGACGCGCGCTCTCGGCCGAAGACTGGTGCACTCATCCATGTGCACCGGCGTTGGGTGCCCAGCGCTCGGCACCTTGCCATCGATGAGCTCTCCCCAGGATTGTCGTTTCTGTTCACGCTGTGCTCTGTGATGTTCCCAGGCGCCACCCAGAGGCCCGCTCACGTCCGGACCAAAACTCTGCGTACCGTCCATGCATCGCGCGTAACTCCGCGTGAGGGCCGCTTTCCTGAATGGCGCCGTCGGCCAGCACCAATATCTGATCGGCGTTGCGCACCGTGCTCAGGCGATGGGCGACGATGATGATCGTCTTGCCGCCCGTGAGTGCTTGTAGCGCCCCCTGCACAGCCGCTTCGTTGAGGGGATCCAGGGCCGATGTCGCTTCGTCCAGTAGGATGATCGGCGCATCCTTGAGGATCGCCCGCGCGATGGACACCCGCTGGCGTTCGCCGCCGGAGAGAGAGGCGCCGCCCTCCCCAACAGCAGTGCGCAAGCCGTCGGGTAAGCGCGCAGCCACCTCGTCTACGCGCGCCAGGCGCGCCGCCTCGCGCACCTGCTCATCGCTGGCGTCGAGGCGCCCCAGGCGAATGTTGTCCATGATGGACCCATCGAATAGGTACACATCCTGAAAGACCACTGAGATGTGGGCCATCAGCACCTCGCTGGTCATCTCCCGCACGTCCACGCCACCGATTCTCACGCTCCCCCCGCTCACGTCCCAGAAGCGGGCGATCAAGCGCAGGATCGTGGTCTTGCCACTGCCGGATCCGCCCACGATAGCGGTCATGGCATTCGCCGGCGCGCTGAAGCTCATGTTCTTGAGGATCGGCGTATCGTCGTAGGCGAAGCGCACGCGTTCGAAGGTCACGTCCGCTCCCCGCGGGGCGAGGCCGCACGAGGGGGCGGGTTCGGCAAGCGGCGCCGTGGCCAGCAAGGCATGCATGCGGGACAAGCTGTTGCGGCTGATGCGCAGGGCGCCTTCCAGATCAGCAGCGCCCAGGAGCGGTTCTACGTAGCGCACTGCCAACACCAGGAGGGCCACCAGCTCGGGCGTGTCGATGCGTCCCCCGAGCGCGAGGCTGGTACCGAACAGAAGCAGTAGCGTAAAGGCGAACTGCACCACGAGCACGAAGCTCACGAAGCCCTTTGCCGCAGTGAAGAGTTGCGCACGACCGGCAACGCGTTGCGCTTGTAGTGCTGCATCCAGTTCTCCGAGACTGCTTCGCCCGCGGCGGAAAGCGCGAAGCACGGGCTGGCGCTGCGCGAACTCGACGATCCGCCCGGCCGCAACGGTAGCCGCTTCGTGCACTCGCGCATCCGTGCGCTGCACCAGGTCCCCCGTCCAGCGGTACACGAGCGCGAGGAGCGGTGCAGTGATCAGCGCTGCCGAGGCAAGGCGCCAGTCGAAGAGGAACATCAGCAGCACGACCGTCGACGGGGTGATGAGCGCGGAGAACACCGGTCGCAGCAGGTGCGCGGGCACACCGATCACGTCGATGACGCCCTGGCTCGTCAGGCGCCCCAGCTCGCCAATCCGTTCGACGCCGAACCAGCCGAGCGGCAGCTGGGCGATATGCTCGCCCAGGCGACGAAACAGGCAACGCGCCAGATCGACCGCCGCCAGGTAGCCGCTGAGCTGGGTGCGGTAGCGCACCACGGCGTAGAGTACGACGAGGGCAAGGAGGCCACCGAGCCAGGCCCCAGCTGCCATCAGGTCTTCCTGCAGAAGCGCTCGCAGCAGCGGCACCAACAGCACGAATCCGATGCCCGTCAGCACGGCCTCAACGACTAGGCCGAGCTGGTTGCTGCGCAGGGCGCGGCTACTCTCCTCGCCACCTAGCTTCGCCAGTAGGGTGATCACGTGAAGGCTTCCTGCCGTTGCTGCGGATCGTCAGATGGCTCGTTTGCGCGCCAGAGAGACGCGTACAGGCCAGCGTGGGCGAGCAGTTCCGGGTGGCTGCCCTGCTCGACCAGACGACCACGATCCAACACGCAGATTCGATCGGCCTGGGTGATCGTGTGCAGGCGATGGGCGATCACAAGGAGCGTGCGCCCTTCGATGAGGTGGGCGAGAGCGGTTTGTATGGCGGCTTCGGAGTCCGGGTCGGCGAACGCCGTGGCCTCGTCCAGCACCAGGATCGGGGCATCGGCAAGCAGGGCACGGCGATGGACACGCGCTGGGCTTCTCCACCGGACAGGTGCGCGTCCTCGCCGAGCACGGAGCGATAGCCTCGCGGCAGGGCGGCGATCCGGTCGTGGATCTGCGCCGCCCGCGCGGCGGCCTCGATTTCCTCGTCGCTCGCGTCCGGGCGTGCGAGCGCGATGTTCTCGGCGATCGTCGTATGCAGCAGCTGGACGTCTTGGAACACGAAACTCACGTACCCGTATAGTTCATTAGGCGCGATGTCGCGCAGATCGACGTCCCCGACCGTGATGCATCCTTCATCGACATCCCAGAACCGAGGTAACAGGCGTGCCAACGTGGTCTTGCCCGAGCCTGAGGGGCCGACCAGCGCCGTAATGGTGCCAGGTTCCAACACCAGGCTGATGTCTTGCAGAGCCTTTGTCGCGCGGTCGTAGGAGAAGCTCACGTGGTCGAGCACGACCCGTGTGCCCTCCGGCACCCGGGGATGTTCGGCCGTTGCCAGTATCGGCGCCTGGAGCAGCTCGCCGATGCGCTTGGCCGCATCCGCTGCCAGCATCAGGTCGTTCTGCGAATAGGCGACGGTGAGGAAGGGCGCGGTGAGCGCCGGTGCTAGCACCACGAAGGCGAGGACGTCAACGGGCGCGGCGACACCGGCGCCCACGAAGGCGACACCGCCGATCAGCACGACCAGCAGGGCGAACAGCGGCGAAAGTACGACCTCAGACGCCGCCGAGATGGCCAGCAGGCCTCGCATCCACTCCCAGAAGTACGCCACGAATGCGGTGGTTCCATCGATGAAACGCTGGTAGGCCTTGCGCGCCTGGCCAAAGGTCTTGATCACCGCGATCCCCTGGACGAACTCCACGGACGCTGCGTTCACCTTCTCCAGCGCCTCGTTGTAGCCGCGCATCTTCTCCCCGTAGCCCCGGTACTGCAGGGCGTACAGTAAGATCCCGAGAGCGAGCGGCAGTACGGCGACCACAGTCATGCGCCAATCCAGCCAAAGCAGATAGGTGAGCGCCGTCAACGGGGCGATGATCGCGGCCACCGTGTTGGTGTAGGAATGGGCGACGAGGTGGTGCAGCGTAGCCACATCGTCCTGGAGCACCTTCTTGACCTCGCCGGCATGACGCGTGTCGTACCAACCCAGGGGCACCCGTGCCAGCACGGCTGCTAGGCGCCGGCGCAAGTCCAGCTGAAGATCCAGGTCGGCAAGGTGCGTGATGCTGCTGGCCGCGAGTATCGCCAGCAGGCGCACGGTCAGCGCTGCGACGGCGATTCCCGCGATTTGCCAAGCGCGCCGGGCGTCGACGGTACCGTCGGCCAGCAGTACGCGGGCGAGTTCGACGACGGCGATGAACGGTGCGACGCCGGCGACCGCACCTACTCCCTGCAGGACGCAGGCGAGGTACAAGCGCCCCTTCACCGGCTCGATGAGTCGAGACACCGTCCCCGCGGCCCCGGAGTCGGCGTCGCTCATGTCTGCCACCGATGGTGACTAGTTTTGTACGGACCAAGAGCGAGCGATTGGGTACAGAGCACCTGGCAGCCCCGAAACACTGAGGGTTGGGGTGACAATAGCGCAAATGAGACGCGTTTGCATCTCTGGCTCCCGCGTGGATCCGAGCTTCGCGTGTTACCGCTGTAGTGCGACTAGGAGCGCCATCAACCATCGGTTTGATCGGCGCTAGTACGCTGAAGCAGCGCGCTCCCGTCAGAGCAGCGAAGGAACCGCCGCACCAGCGCAGCTCGCCTTCAAGAACACGCGGCCGCGCTACGCCGAGTGAGCTTGCGACCTACAGCCCTACCCGCACGCCGAAGATCGCCGTACGCGCCTTGTTGGGTCTGGCCCCGTAGGGCGTGCGTGCCACGATGACGTCGTTGTCCGTCAGGTTCTCCACGGTCGCGGTGAACGTGATTTGATCGCGCAAACGGAAGAACACGGATGCGTCGAAGATCGCACTCGACTCCGTCGTTTCGAAGGGGCCGCAGGCGGCGCGCACGCACGTCTCGTCCGTGTAGTTGAAAGAGAGGAAGCTGCCCCAGCGCTCGCTCTCTAAACCCACCGTGAACAGCCCCTGGTGGCGCGGAATGTAGGGCAGGGGATCGCCTGCGCTGACCTCACCGAAGAAGTCCGTGTCGGCGATATCGCTGTCGAACTGCGCGTCGATGAAGGTGTAGGTCAGCGAGATGGGTAGCCGCAGGCGCGGGGTGAGTTCGAAGGCCGTCCGCGTGAGCAGTTCGATCCCTCGTACGGTGGCGGCATCGCCGTTGAAGGCATCGCCGATCTCGCAGTCCGTGCCCGACGAGGCCGTGCAGGTGCCGACCAGATTGTCGTAGTCGGTGAGAAACAGCCCGAGGTCGACGAATAGGTTGCTACGGGTAAAGCGCGCGCCGAGCTCGAAGTTGTTGCTCTCTTCGGGATCGACATCGGGGGCGTTACTCGGGGCGGAGAACCCGCGGTGCACGCCGCCGTAAGCGACCAAGCCTTCGCCGATATCGAAGGCGAAACCCAGTCCGGGGATGACCACGTCCGTGTCGTTCTCTCGCTGATCTCGGATGTTGTCATCGCTGCGCGAGGACGGATCGCTGGTCTGCGCCGGGCGCGTCTCCCAGCGCGTGCGATCCTGCTGGATCGACTCGAAGCGTACGCCCGGCGAGAGGGCCAGGCGACCGATCTGGATTTCGTCCCGCACGTAGAGGGCAAGGGCGTCAGCGTTTTGCTCGCTGTTGCCCGCGTTGCCTAGGAGGCCGAGGTCGTCGAGCACCAGGGCACCGTCGGTCTGCGTGTAGGTGCTGTTGCGCTGAAGCCGTTCCTCGTGATCCGTGTGCAGGCGCAGGCCGGCGGTCAAGTGATGCTGGGTGCGACCGAGAGTGAGATCCCAGCTCGCATCGAACTGGATGCCCGCCGAGTAGTACTCGCGGTCGTTGGCGCGAATCTGGATCGCGCCCTCATCTGTATCGCCGCCGGCGAGGATGGCCGACAAGTCCTCGGCCATCAGGGGGCCGACGGAGTTACCCAAATTGATCGCCTGGATCACCTGGAACCAGCTGATGCCGTTGAAGCTGCTCGCGTCGGGGCTACCGGTGACGTCGAATTCCTCGGTCTTGAACCAGTTGCGCTGGAAGTCGTTGTAGTAGGCGGAGGTCGTCAGGGAAAAGTCGCCCTTGCGCAGCAGGTGGCGGAGCAGGATCTGGCTATGCTCGGTCTGGATGTTGTCGAGCGACGAGAGGCCGTAGCGGCGCACGGGCTGGGCGCCGAAGTCGTCGTCCGTGAGGCCGAGATAGCTCTGGTCCGAGTCCTCCTCTGCGTACTGGAGCTTAAGGTCGAGCTGCTGATACCAGGTGGCGTCGCTGTCCGTGCTGTAGCGGAGCTTGGCCATGTAGTCCTGCTTCTCGAGCCCCGTATCCTCACCCGTGTCCAAGCGCTGGAAGCCGTCCGAGCGCCACTGGTGGGTCTCCACCAACCAGCCGAAGCGGCCCGTATCATCGCCGTAGTGGGCGTGCAGGCGCACCGTGGCATCTTCGCCACCTTGCAAATTGATCAGGCCGCTGCGCGAGTCCGGGATCGGCGTCGACAGTAGGTTGACGGCTCCGCCGATCGTGTATGGCCCCTCGGTGATCGCAGCGGGGCCCTTTAGTACTTCCACGCCGGATAGGCGGCCGGCCGTTGGGAAATAGTAGGCGGCGGGGGCCGAGTAGGGCGCCGGCGCGATGAGGATCCCGTCTTCGAGCAAGGTGATGCTCGAGCTGCGCTCCGAGGCGGTGCCCCGGATGCTGAGGTTCGGGCGCAGGCCGAAGCCATCCTCCACCTGCACGGTCACCCCTGGTACCTGGCGCAGCACGCGTTGAATGTCCGACTGGTTGAAGCGTTGGATGTCCTCAGTCGTGAGGATCGTGGCGCCGCCCGGCACGCTGCGCAGGTCGTCGCGCGAGCCGATGATGGTGATCTCCTCGAGCTCGCGCGCCGGGCGCGCGCCGATCGTCGCCGTCGAGTCGCTCGCCTCTTGGGCTGGGGCGGTCGATGCGGCAGCGAAGAGCGCGAATAAGGCCAAATCTCTGTAGTTCATTGGAATCCTGTCGAGTGGCGGCGCTAGTGGGCCGCTTGGTAAATAAGGGAACGCTCAGTCTGGGCAGGGGCGCTGCCAGCAAGGCGCGTCGCGCAGCCAATGGCCCGGCCATTGGCAAGGGGCGCAACGCCGGTGGCAGCGCCCCTGCCCGGACCCGAAGGGCGAGCCTGACTGACGCCATGGCGGCGATGGTCAAGCGCAGCCATAGCGCTGCTATGACTGCGCTCGCCCGCCTTGCCCTGACGCCAGTCCCGCTCGCTGAGCCCTACCTTATTTACCAGGCGGCCCACTAGACGGCGACGACGTGATTGTCCCAGCGCAACCCCGGGGCGCGCGCCGTCTTGTCCGCCCGTAGAGTGAAGTCGCTCACGCCCAGTCGGTAGATGTTGCCGCGGCCTGAGGTGACGACGAATTCGTTAGTCGAGGAGTCGATGCACACGCCCGCAGCGTCGGCGAGGCGCAAGCTCCCCACGTAGGCGTTATGCGCCGTGTCCCAGAAGGTGATGCGGTTGCCGCGTGGGCATGTGGCGACGGCGTGGCCAGTCGCGGGATCGACGCAGACGTCTGCCACGTACATGGCGAGCGCATGCAGATCTGCCGGTGGGCAGGGCAGCGCTCGCACGCCTTGGTCAAGGCTGCTGATGGCCACGATCGGGATGTCCGTGCCGTGCTCGCCCTGGTGCTGCATGCCGATGATCACGCGGTCGTCGGGCAGCACATCGATATGGCGCACGCTGTTGAGGTGCACCTGCGGTTTAGTGCTGCCGATGAGTTGCCATGATTGGGTGTCAACGAGGGCGAGGCTCGGCTGCATATCCGGCACGTTGAGCTTGCTGCGGCCATAGGCAGGATGCGTGCTGATGCCACCATTGGCGATTGCGAGCGTGCGGTGGTCGCTCAGCCAGCGTAGCTCGTGGGGGCCGATGCCGTAGCTCGGGTACTCCTCGAGCACCTTGAGCGTGCGCGCATCGCGCACGCTCACCACGCCGCGCTCGCGGGCGAAATCGTTCTCGCTTGTGAGCAGGTGAGCGCCGTCCTGCGTGATCGCGCCGTGGCCGTAGAAGTGGCGGTCCGGTCCGGCCACGGTCTGCGTGAGCACGGCGCCGTCCGTCAGGCGCACGCGGACCAGACCCGTACCGGGACGTCGTGCCACGAGGACGGCGTACTCGCCATCGAGCGAGGGCACGACCTCGTGGCCCCGAAAGGGCAGCGGCGTGCGCCACTGCACCTCGCCGTGGCCGTCGAAGGCCGCGAGGTAGTGGGCGCCATGCGCGTCGCTCGCCCCGCTGATGAAGCGGGATTCGCGCGCGACGGGCAGTCGGCCGCAGGCGCTGCTGAGTGCCGCAGCGAGAGCGCCGACGAGCAGCGACCTGCGCTCGATGGGCAAGGCCTAATCTCCGTCTTGGTTGTTGAAGCCGAGACTGACGTCGGCAGCGATGGCTGCGTCGATAAAGGAGTCAGCGAGGTCTTGCATCGTCGAGCGCACTGCGTCGATGGCTGCGGCCGATGGGTCCGTGAGGATCAGCTGTTCCAGTGTCTCGTCGATGGCGACTATGTTGTCCTCGATCACCGTGAGTTGATCGTCGAGCTGGTTGCTGATCGAGTCGGCCTCCTCCGCGCGACGCAGGTAGTCGCTGAGTCCATAGTCCGTATCCTCGGGACCGAGGTCCAGCCACTGGCGCAAGGCGGCAGCGTTGGCCTCCAGATTAGCCAACGAGTTCTCGGAGCGAAAAGACTCCGCTGACGCTGCCCCAACGGCGAGGGGACGGGTGATCTTCTCGTCAGCGACGAACTCGGTTTCCAGCGCCATGCTCTCGAGCACTTCGGTCAGCACCTCGACGCGGTCCATGTACACGCCGCTGGCGCTCGTGAAATCGGCCATCAGCTGACCGGACGCGCTCCAGGCCGTCGCCAGTTCGCCCGCGATCGTGGCCAGGTTTTGCGCCACCGCAACCAGCAATTCACAGCGGCGCGAGCCGTTTACTGCATCATCTAGTCCGCCTAATTCGAACAGCAGGTATTCGATCGCTGGCAGGCCCTGGGCGCCAACGGGGCTGGAAGCCACTAGCGCCTCGTCGATCGGGTCCATACCGTCGAGGATCTGCGTCGTGTTGTTGACCACGGCGTCATTCGCGTCGGGGAAGAACTGTAAGCGCAGGCGACGAGCGTCTTCCTCGACCGGGCCAAAGCGCACGATCTCGATCGCCTGCCAGTCGAGCATGGCCTGGCGCCAGGCCTCGTTCAAGGCGGCGAGGTCGCCGTTCGCCGGATCGGCGCAGTACTGCGTCGCGCTCGTCGCGAGGTCGTCCATGCTCACCTTCATGGCGCTGTAGCCGGGCTCGATGATCTGCATGCCGATCGTGAGGAAGAGACGATCCTGCTCCTCTTCGAGCGTGCCCACGGGCCCGAGAGGGTCGTCGTTGGTGTCGCCCCCGCCGCCGCCGCCGGTGTCGCCGCCGCCACCGCCACCGCCGGTGCCGCCACCCTGACCGCCGCCGCCGCCACCACCACCACCACCACAGGCAGCGAGGAACAGCGCCATGACGGCGACGAGCAGGGTCTTGATCAGTCGTGAGGAAGGCATCGGTAGTCTCCGGTGGATCAAAGCGCTCGAACGAAGGCCAGCAGGGCTTCGCGCTCTCGCGCCGTCAGGTTCAAAAAGCGATCGCGGGCACGGGCGCCTTCGCCGCCGTGCCAGGCTACGGCTTCGGTGATGTTGCGCGCACGACCGTCGTGCAGCAGGCCGCTGCGCGGGTTGTGTTCGAGGCTCGCGCCCAGGCCCCACAGGGGCGGGGTGCGCCATTCGTCGGTTGCCGCGTCGCCCTCGGGGAGTTCGGCGGCGAGTCCGGGGCCCATGTCGTGCAGCAGCAAGTCCGTGTACGGCCAAATCGTCTCCTGGCCGTAGAGCTCGAGTTTGCTGTCTTGCAGGATGCGCACATCGTGCGCGGGCACATGACAGCCGTCGCAGCCGACGCGCGCAAACAGGCGCGCGCCGCGGCCAAGCTCTTCGTTCGCCTCGGGGCGCGGCGGCGGCGTGACGTGGGAGACGAAGTGCACGACGTAGTCGAGCAGCCCGCGGGTGATCTCGACCCCTTCCTCGGTGTCCGCGCCGTGACGCTGCGCCTGGCACCGCGCCTGCACCGCCGTACACGGCTGACTCGGGCGCAGAGCGGATGTGATGCCCATATCCTCTACGAACGCGGTAGCGGTCTGTGCCAGCACGGTCGGGTTCGCTGCCTTCCAGCCGAAACGCCCCGCCTGGCGAAGGGGACCGTTGGCACCTTGCGGGGTCGGCGCCAGGCGCCAGTGGATACGTCCAGAGACGCCGTCGCCGTTGCGATCCTCCGGGTCCGCGAGTTGCTGCAGGCGCGCCTCGGGGATCGCCTCCAGTAGCCCGAGGCCGAACAGGGCGGGTGCGAGGCGCGCTGAGACCAGGGTCTCGCCTTCGGTGTGCTTCGCTGGTGCCTCGATACGGTGCTGAGGCGCGCTGAGCGCCACCGTGGTGCCGTCGCGCAGGACGATGCGACGTGCGGGAATCGCCGTCGTGCGGACCGCCGCCTCGCCCGTAAAGTAGACGCGGCCCGCGCCGCCGCCCGCTTCCGTCGAGGCTGGTGGAAACACGGCGTGCGTTTGAATTTGCTCGCCCCACACGGGGTGCGGGGCGAAGCCGCCCGCGGGATCGCGCGTGCCCACGCGAAGCGTTAGGGCAACGGACTGGGGGTCATCGTGGGTGGCGTCACCGCGTCCGCCGCCAGCGTGGCAGGCGATGCAGGCATGGGCGTTGAACAGGGGGCCGAGGCCGTCGCGCGCCGTGGTCGAGGCAGGCGAGGGAATCCAAGGGTCTCGGAAGAGGGCGAAGCCGGTCCAGAAATCGAGCTTCTCCCGCTCGGAAAGTACCGCCGCGGGCGTGAAGAAGTCGGTTCGCGAGGGCGTGGCCGAGGCCCAACTCGGCGCCGCTGGCGGCAGCGGTGCCATGGACGGTTCGCAGCTAACGAGCATCGCCACGCTCGCAAGGCCCAAGGCGATGCCGAGCGGACGCAGTGTCACAGGGATGCCAGGAACGCGAGCAGGCGAGCGCGCTCATCGGCGCTCATGGCCAGGAAGTTGGCGCGCGCCTGCTCGGCTTCACCACCGTGCCACAGGATGGCCTCTTCGATCGTGCGTGCGCGCCCGTCGTGCAGGAAGGTCGCCTGCGGGTTCACCACCTGTACGAGGCCGAGGCCCCACAGGGGTGCGGTGCGCCACTCCGTGCCGCTCGCGAGACGATCCGCTCGCCCATCTGCCAGCCCCTCGCAACGCTGGACCCAGGTGCAGTCCTGGCCAATGTCGCAGAAGCCGCCGTCCGACGCTTCGCGGACGACCGGGGCGCAGCTACCGCCCATGTCGTGCAGGAGAAGGTCCGTGTACGGGTAGATCGTCTGCTCGGACAGCACCCCGATCGGCGGCGCATCGGGCACCAGGCGATTCACCTCGATCGCGCCAAGTACGCTGCCGGGTGCGGTGCCGGTGGTAAAGCGCTGGCGGTGGCAGGTGCCGCAGCCGGCTTCGAAGAACAAGGAACGGCCGGCGACGATGTCCGGTTCCCACGTGTCCGTTTGCTCGTCGTAGCCGCGGCGTTCGGGCACGGCGAGCAGGCGCGAGTAGAACTCGACGAGGGCGAGTTCGATATCCGGGATATCGACGTTGCCCGGGTGGCGGTCGGGCTCCAGCAGGGCCGCCGCGATGCAGCTCGCCTGGTTCGGCGCGCACGGCTCGTCCGTGGCGAAGCGGCTGGTGACGCCGATGTCGCCCTGATAGGCGCTGATCGACTGCTGCAGCACGGACACGGAGCTGGCCTTGTGGCCGAAGCGACCCACGCCGTCCCGACCGGTGGTGGGATCGAAGCTGCGATTGACGCGGCCGCTGATGCCGTCGCCGTCGAGGTCCGCTGGATCCGCCGCCGACTCGATGTCGGCATCGGCGATCGCATCGAGGAGGCCCAAGCCGATCATCTGTTGAGCGAGACGCGGCGAGAACTGGATGCCGTCCGCGAAGTCGCCGTAGCTCAGGCTTCTGACTCTGTAAGTGGGCGATCGCAGTTCGTAAGATGTGCCGTCGGCGTACATGCCGTCGACGGTCTCGTATTCGATGAAGGCAAAAGCCTCTCCGATCGCCTCGCTCTGTCCCCCCATGAAGCGCGCCAAGCCTACGCTGATGTCGGCGCCTTCGAAGGAGGCCGCACCGAAGGTCTGCAGCTGGGTGCCGTAGGTAGGGTCTGCGATTACGTTGCCGTCGGCGTCGTTGCCAAGGCCCAGGCGCAGGAACATGGAGGCAAAGGGCGTGTCGGCGTCTGGGGGCACGCGGCCGCGCCCGTCGCGCACGTGGCATCCCTGGCAGGTGGCGGCGTTCAGCACCGGTCCCTGGCCCTCGTGATCATTGCGGAAAATCGCGTTCCCGCCCTTGAAGTTGGCGTCCGCGGAGAAATCCTCCTGGATCGCCTGGGGGCTGTCACTGAAGGCGCGCTCGTTGCTGAGCGTGGTGGATGCGGCGCCACCGGAGAAGCGCTCTCCGGCCGTGAGTACGGGCACGGGGTCGGGCGGAGGCTCGGGGTCTGGTGGTGGGTCTGGCGGCGGCGCTACCTCGCCGCCACCTCCGCCACCGCCGGTGCCCCCGCCGCCAGCTGATCTACCGCTACCGCCACCACTGCAGGCAGCGAGCACCAGTGTTACGAGTCCTAGGATCAGCAGGCGAGGGGGCACGTGTTTCCATCCGATTGGTTAAAGGTCTTGCTCAGTGTCCTGACGCAGATCTCCGGTGGTCAAACCGAGGTTGATGATGACCTCTTCGATCGCGTCAGTCTGCGCGACGAGCGCGTCGATAGCCCCGTTGATGTTCGGCTCTGCGATACCGACCTGAATCTGCGTATCGAAGGGCATACCGGCTCTGGCTTCTTGGTCGATCACACCCACGCGCACCATCGTGTCTTCGAGAGCGCCGCGAAGGGTGTTCGCGAGTTCCGGGAAGCCTTCGGAGACGAGGAGATCATCGATGCCCGCTCCGGACAACACTTCGCCGTCGACGCGAGTGTAGTCACCGCGGAACGAATTCTGGACGCCTTTGGCGTTGAGCAGAATATCACGGTGGGTATTGTCGCTGAAGCAAGAGTGCTCGTCTTCCTGGCTGTTGGTCAGCAGGGCGATGTTCATGCGCTCGCCGGCCAGCTCACCGAAGCTCAGGCGGCCCATACCCTCGAGGATCAGGGCCAGGGAGACATCACCGCCAGCGATGTAGTTGGCGTAGTGGTTGTCCGTGCCGTTCGGGTTCCAGGCTTCCACCACGGAGTCAAGGTCCTCGATGAGAAGCTCTGCAGCCGCCAGGAGATACGTACCACGGCGGACGCAGACGTCATCGGGCTGAGCAACACCGACACCGCTGGTGCAGCCGCCAGTGGTGTTGTAGTCCGACACCGGGCGCTGGCCGCCGGAGGCATCGCGCGTGCCCGTCCCACTGCCGTCTTCGTTGAGGTCCTGACCCCAAAGGAGGAATTCGATGGCATGGTAGCCGCTGGTCACGTTGCGCTCGTCACCACCTAGTTCGTTGTTATCAGCAATGAACTCTTTGGTGATGGTGATCGAGTCGTCGGCGATGATGTTGGGTACAACGGTATCAGCGGAGCCGGGGATTTCCGGGCCCTCATCGCCATCCACCTGCATGGCCACGTAGTCGATCAGGGCTTCCCCGAGGGGCCAGCAGTTGATCGCACACTCAGGGCCGTCCCCTTCCTCCCCTAGGGACCCGTCGGGGAGCAGGGCGTCGATCGGCCCGACGCGGAAGCGGTAGACCTCGGTCTGACCGTAGGGCTCACGTGCGTCGAGCCAGGCCTGCTTGGCGGCGTCCAGGTTGGCATCGGTCGGGTCGGCGACCAACATCTCTAGGGCGCCCATCAGGTCGATGGCCTTCAGGTAGCTGTCGCCGTACGCGGCGAAAGCGATGTTCGCGTTCGTTTTGATGACATCATCGCGCGTCACCAGGGTGGTGACGCCTGCCGGCCCAGCGGGCCCGGCTGGTCCCGCTGGGCCGGCGGCGCCGTCGATACCATCATCGCCCTCACAGCCTGCGAGGCCTACGGCGCCCAGCGCCACCAAACCGACGAAGAAATTCCGCACGTTCGTTTTCCTTGTTCTGTCGCAATTGAGAATCAGATGCAATTACGAATTGTGCGCGTTTGCCGTCGTCGGTGCAACATTTTGTCGTCTCCATCACCGACCGCGTCGACGGCTTCCGAGACTGCAGCAGGAACTCTGGAGGCTTTCTGACCGGCGAAGGTGAACGTCAGACAGGCCGGGGGTTGCCCCATACCTGCTTGCAATCTCCGGTGAGATACTGATAATGCAAATCATTATCAGTAAGCTTTGGAAGCAAGCTGTCAGATTCTGTCGGTGCCGGCTTTAAGCGAGCACTTGCGACACCTGATCCCTTACGGTCGGTACAACCCCCATCAATGTGCTGATTGCCTGGGAACCTACCCGCAGTGGTTTTCCTGGCAACCGAGACCCACAGGACGGTGACGTGCGCGGTGTGAATGGGTGGGCTGGTTTCCTCCATTCAGGGCCCATCGCGGTA
>JBCBZW010000068.1 GCA_039815145.1 Pseudomonadota bacterium | reverse complement strand
CGGTACAAGGGCAGGTTGACCGCCGCCCCCAGCAGCCAGGTCACGCTGCTGGCTTCGAGCATGTCCAGGAAGGAGCCGGCGTCGGTGCCGCCGGCGCCGGTCAGGATGAGCTGGGGGAAACGAATCTTGGCGCTCGCCTCCAGGGATGAGGTTGCCGCCTGCAAGCGCCAGCCGGCGGCGGTTACATCCGGTCGGCGACGCAGGAGATCGGAGCGCACGCCGACGGGCAAGAGCGCGGGCGGTGCAGGTTGCTCACCCGTGTCCGCCACGAGTGCCTCGATGCTGCCCGGCGTCCCACCTATGAGGGTCGCTAGGGCAAAGCGCTGACCGGCGATCTGGGCTTCGAGGGCCGGCAGACGGGCGCGCGATGACTCGAACTGCCCCTGGGCGCGCAGGGCGTCCAGTTCAGGGCTCAGGCCGCTCGCCGCGAGGTCGCGCGCCAGCGTGTATTGCTCTTCACTGATGCGCACGTTGGCGCGTTCCACCGCGAGTTGCGCCTGGAGGGCGCGTAGCTCCAGGTAGGCGGAGGCGATGGCGGAGGTGACCGTGAGTTGCACACCCCGCTGGTCCGCCAGGCTCGCCGCCCGGTTGCTCTCGGCCGCGGAGATCTGAGCCCCGAGGCGACCGAACAGATCCACCTCCCAGCTGAGGTTGGCGCCCAGGTCGTAGAACTCGTTGACGTCGTTGATGAGTCCCGCACCGTTGAGCTGCGAGGCGGCACCGGCGCCCTGGGAGCTCACCTCTGCCCGACGTGCGTTGACGGCGAAGTCCAGCTGCGGGCGGCGGCCGGATCGGGCGTTGCGCACGGCGGCGCCCGCTTGCTGCAGGCGCGCGGAGGCGATGGCGATGTCTTGGTTGGCCGCCAGCCCGGTCGCGATCAACTCGCTCAGGGTGTCGTCGCCGAACAGTCGCCACCAGTCGGTCGCCGGGAGGGCTTCACCCTGCGTCTGCGAGGCGATGGCGGACGGCGTTTGCCATCGATCCTCCGCCGCTGCCGACGGCAGGGTGCTGGCGGGTTCCTCGACCGGCAGGGAGGCGCAGCCGGCGAGGGCCAGCAACCCGAGCAGTGCGAGGCGATGAAGGCGGTTCATGCGGCACCTCCGAGGGGATCAGGCGTGTGGGGAAGGGGCTGCTGCGTATCGCTCGCCTCAGCTGCGGACTTGCGTGCCGCTCGCTCGGCCAGCAAGGCGTAGCAGGCCGGGGTGAAGCCGATCGATAGCATCAGGGAGAGGGCGACCCCGCCCGCGATGACCACCGCGAGGGGCGGCCAGAAGTTGCCCCCGCTCAGCAGGAGGGGGCCGAAGCCCGCCGTGGTGGTCAGGGAGGTGGCCACCAGGTGGCGCGTGCTGTGTACGACCTCGTCGACCATCGCCTCGTTCTCGCCCGCACGCGCCCTCGGGTTCGCCAGGATGGCGGCGAGCACGACGATGGACCCGTTGATCGCCACACCGATCAGGCCCGCGCTGCCGATGAGCGGATTGAAGCCGAGGGGATAGCCCGCCAGGTAGAGCGAGAGCATCCCCAGCCCCACCGACAGCAAGGCCACCGCTCCGATCACCGCGCCGAGCAGCAGGCTCGAGAAACTCAGGATGATCGTGGTGGCCATCGCCACGCCGAGTAGTGGAGCGTAGGCCGCCAGGGAGCCGACGGCTTCGGCCTGGGACTCACTCTCCCCTGCCACCTGCAGGCGGTAGCCCGGGGGCAGGGTGAAGCCTTGCTGATCGAGGCGTTCGAGGATCTCACGGGTCACTTCGATGGGCAGCACGCCTTCCGCCGTGTAGCCGTAGATGTTGTTGACGCGCTCGCCATTGCGGCGCGAGACCCCCGACTTCTCGGGCACGAGCGTCAGCTCGCCGAGGGCCGAGGTGGGAATCCACTCGCTTGCCGCATTCGAGGCACGATTCGATAGCAGGCGAAGGTCGGCGATCTCCTGCACGCTCCCGCGCACGGCATCGGCCATGCGCACGCGCACGGCGAGCGACTCCGTATCGCGCAGCACGCTGCCCCCGACACCACCATCGAGGCTCGCCTGCAGCTGCGCGGAGATGTCGTCGAGGGTGAGGCCGCTCAGGTGTGCTGCGTACTCGTTCACCTCCAGGCGTAGCTTCGGCTGTCCGCCTTCCACCGATGCGGAAGAGTGCAGTACGCCGGGCACATCGTGCATGACGCGCCGAACCTCCGCCCCATAGCGCGCGAGTTCATCGGGGCTGGGACCATACAGCTCGAAGGCCACGGGGGCATCGATCGGCGGTCCTTGCCCGAAGGCGCTCACCACGATGCGAGCATCGATGAACGTCTCGCTCAGCTTGCGCTGGAGGCGAGGAACCAGCGCGGCGGCATCGGCCACGCTGGCGGCGGTGATGATGCCGTGGGCGTAGGACGGCGTATCGTCCTGATTCTCCACCGCGTTGTAGTACACCACGGGGAAGCTGGCGCCGATCACCCAGTCGATCTGTGCGATGCCGGCTTCTTCGCGCATGCTTGCCTCGATGGCGCGCGTGCCCGCCAGGGTGGCGTTCACGGAGGTGTCCGGCGAGAACCACACCTCGATCTCGAACTGATCGCGGTCGGCACCGGGGAAGAACTGCAGGCCGAGCTGCGAGGCCGCGACGAAGCCGCCCAAGGCGATGCTCGCGGTGATCGCGATCGTTCGCCGTGGGGCCGTCAAGGCCGCACCGAGGAGCTTACGGTACGGCGCGCTCATCGGGCGCAGCTGCAGGCCAGCACGCCACCACGAGACCCCCTCGCCGGTCGGGGTGGTGCCGAGGTAGCGCGCCGCCAGCGCCGGGATCACGGATACGGAGAGGGCGAAGGACGCTGCCAGGGCGATAATCACGCTCACGGCGATCGGGCCCACGAAGTCGCCGATGTTGCCCTTGAGCAGGAAGATCGGCATGAAGCCCAGCACGGTGGTGAAGGTGGAGGTGAACAGCGGTGTCAGCAAGTGATTGACCGCTTCGGCGGCAGCGCGTGGGCGATCCCCGTGTTCGTAGAGGCGCCGCTGCACATCGTCGGTCACCACGATGGCGTTGTCGATGAGCAAACCGATGGCGATGAGCAAACCGAAGATGGTCATCTGGTGCAGCTGCAGGCCGGCGGTCGCGAGGCCGAACATGGCGATGGCAGAGCTCAGGGGGAGCGCCAGGCCCACGATGATGGCGGCGCGCCAGCCCATGAGCAGGAGCACGATCACCATGATCACGGCCGCCCCCATGAAGAGGTTGCTGGTGAGCATGGACAAGCGATCGTCGACGTACTCGCTCTGATCGAAGACCAGGTCGATCTCGAACTGGGTGCCTAGCTCGGAGCGGAAGGTGGCGATCGTCTCTCGCGCTTGTTCACCCCACAAGTCGATGCGCTCGGTGACCACGGGGCGCGCCGCCACCAGCACGGAGCGGTGCCCCTGGTAGAGGGCGATGTTGCGCTCCGGCGTGCGCCAACCCTGGGCGATCGTCGCCACCTCGCCAACGGTGAGCACGCCCGCGTTGCCGTCGTCGCGTAGGGGGATGCGGGCGATGCGCTCGACGCCGTCGAGCTCGCCGGCGAGTTCCAGGGCGAGTTCGCGTTGATCGCTGCGCAGGCGGCCGGCCGCGCTCTTGGCGTCCGCCTGATCGATCCGTTGGGCAACCTCCGCGACGCTGAGGCCCGAGGCGGCGATCGCCTGCGGGTCCACGAGTACCGTGATTTCCTCGTCCGGCGCCCCGTAGAAACGCACCAGTTCTGTGCCTGGGAGCAAGCGCAGGCGATCGGCCAGGCGTTGCGCCGTGCGACCGAGGATGCCGAGGTCTTCCGCCTCGGGGTGCCCCTGCGCCCAGCGTACGGCGACCACCACGCCGTAGCCGACGGCGCCGCGCTTGTCATCGAGTACGGGGGCGGTGGCTTGGGCGGGCAGCACGCTGGCCGCGTCGCGCAGCTTGGCGCGAATCTCCGCGAAGATGTCCTGATTGGTGCTGCGGGTGACGCTGTCATCGAGCTCGACGAGGATGCTCGAGACGTTCGCTCGGGAGGTGGAGGTGACGTCCTTGATCTCATCGATCTCATCGAGCAGGTCTTCGAGCGGTTCGGTGACCAGGGCTTCCACACGCTCCGCGGTAGCCCCCGGCAGCAGGGTGGAGATGCGGGCGAAGCGCTGGGTGATACGCGGATCTTCCAGGCGCGGCAGTTCGCCCAGGGCGGCAAGGCCGGCCATGCTGACGATCAACAGCGTCAGGCCGCGTAACAGGGGGTTGTTGTAGAAGCCCGCAGCGATACGACCGGCAACGGGCTCGCGCGCGGGGCGAGGGGCAGTGGTGGTCATCTCAGCGCTCCCCGGTAACGTCACCCGGCACCGCATCGGCGACGGCAGGCCCACTTGGCGCGACCCGCTGGCCTACCACCACGCGGTGGGTGCCGTCCACCACCAGCAGGTCCTCATCGCGAATGCCGCTGGTCACGAAGACGCGTTGCGCGTCGTGGTAAGCCACCTCAACGATTCGTTGGGTGACGCGGTACTCGGATGCGTTCCCGCCCTCCACCACGAGGGTGCTCCACAGGCCGCGCTCGCCTTCCGTAAGGGCGGCGAGGGGCAACCAATGGCCTTCGCGGGCACGGTATTCAGCGAGGGTGAGTTGCACCAGGTCGCCGGGGCGCAGGTCGAGGGTGTCGCCGCGCGGCAGATCGAACAGCACATCGACGGTGCGGGTGACCGCGTTGCGCACGGGGAGTACCGCGTGGACCGTGGCGTCGAGGGTGCCGGTCGGGCCCTCGAGTGATTCGTCATCGCCGGCGGTCAGCGCGCGGGCCAGCTCGCCGCTGACGCCGACGCGCGCCCGCAGGTGACCGGACTCTTCGAGCACGAGAATCGGCGCGCCGGCGGCGACCACGGCGCCTTCGTCTACGCGGCGTGCGGCGATCGTGCCGGCGAAGGGCGCGCGCAGGGCGCTCTTGTCCAAGTCGACGTCGATGCTGGCCAAGCGCGCCTCGGCGAGCGCGAGGGCGGCGGTCGCGCGGTCGCGCGCATCGCGGGCCTCGTCCACTTCCTGCCGCGAGACCCCGCGGTAGCCGAGGGCCTCGTCGACCCGCGCCAGGGTCGCTTCGGCCAGGCTCACCTGGGAACGTGCATCGAGCACAGCCGCTTCACGCTCGCGCCGAGCGGCGGCCAAGCGATCGGTATCGAGGCGCGCCAGCACCTCGCCGGCCGCCACCCGTGCGCCCTCTTCCACCTGCACGCTGCGCAGCAGCCCGCCTAGCTCGAAGCCCAGGGCGGCGGTCCGCGCGGCCTCGATCTGACCGGAGAAGATATGCTCGGCGGCGTATCCTGGGGCGGCCTCGGGCGAGGCCACCGGTACGCGCATCGGGCTGATCTCGCGGGCGCTCTGATCGGGCGTAGCTGGACCGCAGGCGGCCAGTGACAACAAGGTGGTCAGCGCGAGCAAGCTGCTCGACGCTGCACCGAAGGGTGATTTAACTCGCTGATATAGCTCGCTATTCATCGGATCTCTGGCCTCGGGGGAACTTGAGGGTAAGCCGGCATCTGGTATAAACTAGACCGTATAGTTTGAATATTAGATGCACAAAACTAGACTGTCCAGTATGGAAATAGAAAAACCTAAAGAAGCGCCGAGTAAGGCCAAGCCCGGACGGCCCAGGAGTGAGGAGAAGCGCACCGCTATCCTGCACGCGGGGGCGGGCCTGTTCTTCGACAAGGGTCTCGACCGCACCAGCATGGACGCGGTGGCCCAGCACGCGGGCGTCTCCAAGCAAACGGTCTACAGCCACTTCAGCTCGAAGGAAGACCTGCTCGAGGCCTGTATCCGCAGCAAGCTCGATAGCTACGAGCTTCAGGGCAGTCGGGCGCTCGAGCAGATTGGTGTGCGCGAGGGGTTGACCACCCTATGCCTGCGCTTCATCAGTTTGCTCTACGACGAGAACGTGCTGCGCATGAAGCGCACGGTGATGGGCAGCGCGACGGCGCACCCGGAAGTGGCCAAACTGTTCTTCGAAGCGGGTCCGCTCGCGACCCTCGACACCTTCAAGGCCTTCATTCACCACCACGTAGCGGCGGGGGCGTTGGTAGTGGACGACGTCCACGAAGCGGCGGACATGCTTTCCGGGATGCTCGCCAGCAACACCCACATGGGCAGTGTGCTCGGCGCCAGCGAGCCCCTGGATGAGCCTTCGCGCCGTCGGCGTGTCGAGTCTTGCGTAGCGATGTTCTTGAGTCGCTACGCCGCGCAGTAGGGCACGGTCGACGAGGCTGCTATTCCGTCGGCGCCGTGGGGCCTGGGGTAGGGCGCAGATACTGCCACGCCACGACCAGCGTGCTCGCCAAGGCCACGGTGCGCATCAGCGGATCGGCTGCCGCATAGTTGGTGCCGCCGATGATGAGCACGACGTTGGACAGCACGGCGACGCTCACCATGGCGAGGTGTGCAAACGGATGGAAGCCCCCATGCCAGTGGCGGCTCACGGCGAGGGCCAGGGCGCCCGTCAACAGTCCGCCGAAGGCCCCGCCGACCAGGTCGAGAGGCCAGTGCACGCCCACCCAGACCCGCGCGCAGGCTACGCACACGGCACCGATGATAATCGATAGGCGAGCCATCGGCTGGGTGACGAACCCGAGGGCGATGGCGGCTACGCTAAAGGTGGCAAACGTGTGTCCGGAGGGAAAGCTGCCGCGCTGATGTGCATCACCCACCAGGCGAAAGCTCTGGGGGTCCAGTACGGCGGGTGGTCGAGGTACGGCGAAGGCATCCTTAAGCACATTGATCACGATCGCCCCGAAGAGCACGGCAACCACCAACGCGATCAGCAGCTGCGGGTGGCGGCGCGCCGTCACCAAAGCCACTGCGACCAACACGGCGGTGTTGCCCACCTCGGTGAGGTTCGCCAACAACCAGTCCGGCGCCGGTCGCGCCAGGGCGTTGAAGGGGACAAAACCGATCTGGTGAGAGCCGTCGATGGCGAACAACCCGATCCCCAGCGCGGCGCACAGTGCGCTCAGCGTGAACAGCCAGGAAAAAGCGCCAGGCGCGATGGCATCCCCGCGTCGAGCGGCAGCGTGTGCAAGCGTTTCCCGCAATCGCATGGGCACTAGAGGTCGCGCAGCGTTATGCGCTCAGGGCAGGGCAGAGGGGGGATCGGACTTCTCCTCCTCCGGAGCATCAGGTGTGTCGGCGCCCTCGGCTTCGTCATCAGGGGGGCTTGACACGTCGGCGGGCGCATCGCTTTGCGATGGCTCCGGCGCTGCTTCGGGATCGATTAGCTCCCCGGCGGCCTGCGGCAGTGCCGGCGCTTGCGGTGGTGTTTCATCGGAAGGGCCATCGCCGGTGTCCTCCTCGGTTCGTGGTGGAGACGTGTCCTCCCCGCCCACGTCCAGCTCGAACTGTATACCCGACTCGATCGGGGCCTCTGCGCCGATAGGCGATGTCGGCTCAAGAGGTGTGGTGGGGGTTGCTTCGGGGGTATCTGCCGCCGCAGGGCGTGACGTCTCAGCACCACCTGACACCCGCGCCAGCACGACGGCGCCACTTTCAAAGAGGGTGTCCGCGGACAGCCCCTGTTCCTCCAGGAATGCGCTCAGGGTCGAGGGCTGGGTGAACACCACCTCACCCGGCAGGGGCGCGCGATGGGGCGTTACGGCGTTGCGATAGACGCTGAAGCTCGGGCGCCGGTAGCGGTAGGCGACGACGGTCTCGCCCTCCAGGGCGGCGGCCGCCTGACCCGCAGCGCGGATGTGGGTCTGTTCCAGGCGGGCGGCGGTGGGCGCGACGAACAGACCGATCAGCACCGCCTGCACCAACCCCAGGAGCAACATGCCGTGCCAGGGGTGAATGCGTCGCTCCATCGCGATGACCACGCTGAGCACGAGCGCCGTCAAGCTAGCAACGGCGTAAGGCCAACCCGCGGCCTCGCGGCCGATCTGAGCCGCCACTTCGGGGGCGACGCCGGGCAGGGGGGCGGACTCGAGGGCGATCGGCAGCAAGGACGGCACCAGGGCCAGGATCGCGAAGAACACGATCGCCGGCGTAAAGCACAGCCAGCGATTGGTGAAGTGCGCGTAGTAGCGCCCGAACAGGATGAAGAGCGGCGTCATGCCGTAGACGAGGTAATGCGGCAGCTGGGTGGCGGAGAGGGAGAAGACGATCAGAACCACGAAGAACCACAGCCACAGGTAGCGATCCAGCGGCGCGTTCATGATCCGCGGCAGGCGCGCAAAGCTGCTCAGGAACCAGCCGGCAAAGGGCATCAGCAGCAAGGGCGCGAGGGGCAGGTAGTACCAGTAGGCACCGCCGTGGCCCTCCCGGGTGGTCGCGTAGCGCGCCAGGTTGTGGTCGAGGAAGAAGCCGCGCAGAAACTCCCGCCCCTCCGGCGTGATGGTATTGGCGATGTACCAGGGGGCGGCGACGACCACGAAGGCCGCCCAACCGGCGGGCTGGCGTAACAGCGCCCACAGCACGCCGAGGCGGCCGGACCAGAGCATCCACGGCACGCCGACCAACACCGGCAGGCCGATCGCGATGGGTCCCTTGGTGAGGAACCCCAGCGCCATCCACAGGTAGACGCGCCAGCCGTGCTTGGGATCACGATGCTCGGCGAAGCGCCAGGCATCGAACATGGTCAGGGCGATGAACAGGTTGAGCAGCGCGTCCGCCGTTGCCCACTTGCCCACCAGGGAGACCATCAGGGCGGTCACGAAGCTGAAGGTGGCGATGCCGCCCTCGTCGCGGCCGAGGGTCTGCCGGGTGAAGCGGTAGAGCGCCAAGGCCCAGAGCAACGCGGCGAGGATGGACGGCAGGCGGAAGGCGAGCTCGGTGGTACCGAGCAGCTTCACTGAGAGCGCCTGCGCCCAGTAGATCAGAATCGGCTTGTCGTGGCGCGGCTCGCCGTCGAGGGTGGTGATCAGGTACTGGCCGCTCTCCAACATCTCCCGCGTGGCTTCGGCGAACGCCCCCTCGTCCTTGTCGAACAGCGGCGTGTCCCAGGCGCCGAGGGCGAAGACGACGCTGGCGATGACGATCAAGCCCCAGGGGTTGTAGAGGAAACGCATGGAGCTCATCCCTGGGCGCGCGCGGCCCGGTTGGAGGAAGTGTTGCGAGGGCCAGCCCACGCCGTGTGCGACTCGGCATCGTCTACGCGTACGCGATAGGCGGCGGCGGCGGTGGACTCGTAGTAGGTGCGGCTCAGCAACTCGCCGAGGATGCCCGTGGTGAGAAATTGCAGCGAGGCGATCACCAGCAGGATGCCCACGAACAGCAGGGGCCGCGAGCCGATGTCCTCGCCCAGCACGAACTTCACCACGCCGAGGTAGGCGAGGACGAGGCTGCCGAGGGCACCGAAGCTCAGGCCGATGCCGCCGAAGAAGTGGCCCGGCTTGGCGTGGTAGCGCAGGAAGAAGAACACCACGAGTAGATCGAGCACCACGCGGAAAGTACGCGAGAGACCGTATTTGGACACACCGTGCACGCGCGGGCGATGGTTGACGGGCGTTTGATCGATGCGCAGGGGCGAGGTTGCGGAGGCCACCCACACGGGGATGAACCGATGCATCTCGCCGTACAGGCGCACGCCCTTGATCACCTCGGCGCGGTAGACCTTGAGGCTGCAGCCGTAATCGGTGATGCGCACACCGGTCACGCGACCGATCAGCCAGTTGGCGATGCGCGAGGGCAGCTTGCGCATGAGCCAGGTATCCTGGCGATCGGCACGCCAGCCGCACAGCAGGTCGAGGTCTCGCCGCAGGAATTGGTCGACCATGCGCGGGATGTCTTGTGGGTCGTTCTGCAGGTCGCCGTCCAGGGTGGCGATGACCTCGCCGCGAGCGGCGTCGATGCCCGCTTGCATCGCCGCGGTCTGGCCGAAGTTCCGGCGCAGCACGCGAACCCTGACATGCTCACCGTAGCGGGCCGCTTCGCCTTGCAGTCGTTGCCGCGTCTGGTCCGTGCTGCCATCGTCCACCACCACCAACTCCCAGGGTGCGGGGTAGGCGGCCAACGCGCGGTGCACGTCGGCCATCATCGGCGCGACGTTGTCCTGCTCGTTGTACATGGGGATGACGATCGATAGGGAGGCGGCGAGTGGCTCGCCCGAACCGTCCGCCTCGCCAGCCGTGTCGGGGGCATCGATGCTCATGGGGCGTCAGCTTACCTGATCATCGTTGAAGGACGATGTCGGGCGCGGCAGCGCGAGGGCCACGGTGCCGAGGGCCAGGGCGGCGCCGAGGAGAAGCAGGTGGACGTTGACGGCCGCCAGGAGGGCGACGTCGTGATCGGCGCCCACGGCCACCAGCGCACCCACCATCGCCGCCTCGTAGGTGCCGCTGCCGGCGACGCCGTGCACGGGCAGCACGCTCGACAGTTCGCCGGCGGCCACCCCCACGGCAGCCGTGGGCGGTGTGAGCGCGGTGAACTGCAGCACCAGCCAGACGAAGGCGAGTCCCTTGCCGGCCCATGCGACCAGGGTGAGGAGCACGGCTCGGGCGTAGGCGGCCGTGCTCGCGGGCAGCGCGCTACCGATCGCGTGGATCAGTCGCTGCGCGCGGCCGCCGTCTTGCCGCCCGGGTAGCCGTCGCACCAACCAGGGCAGCGCGAGTAGGCCCCCGGCACTGGCGAAGGCCAAGGCGATGGCGAGCCCGCGAGCAAGGGGCGGTAGCGCACTTCCCGTCGCGACCACCAAGGCGGCCAGCAAGGTCAGGGCGGCGAGGTCCAGGACGCGCAGCCACAGGAGCGACAACCCCGTGTCGACGTAGCGCGCGCCGAAGTAGCGTTTCATCAGGAGGGGGAAGGCCGCTTCACCGGTGCGCATGGGCAACAGGTTGTTGAACAGGTTGTGCAGCAGGCTCAAGCGCAGCGTCGCCAGGGGCGCGTGGCCGACGATGGCACGACAGTAGTCGAAGAGGCGGGCGGCCCGCGCGAGGTAGGAGACGACTATGCCGACGAGCAGCACACCGTAGTCGACGGCGTGGAGGCCCATCCAGGGGGAGAGGAGCTGGGTCCACCCCACAGTTAGATGAACCCATAGGCCGAGCGCGGGCACACTCAGCATTGCGAGGCTCAGCGAGAGCAGCCTGCGCCAGCCCGGTCGTGGCATGAGCTCGCCGTCCACCGAGCGTTTAGGCCGCGGCCGCGTCGCGTTGGCGTTGGCGGAAGAAAAGGTAGAGGTTGTAGCTGTAGATCAACGACGGCATCAGGTTGGAGAGGATGCCCACGGAGTCGTTCTTACCCCAGACGAAGTAGGCCAGCAGCATGACGCTGCCCGCCACGCTCATCAGCCAGAAGGCCAGCGGCATGGTGGGCGCCTGGGCCTTGCGCGAGGCCAGCGCCTGCACCACCCAACGCAGGCCGAACAGGGCGACGCCGCCGTAGCCGATGATCTTCCACGGCGTGATCGACCAGGCGAGACCACCCAGGGTCACCTCGAAGAGCACTTGGCGCAGCGGGTCTGCGGGGGCGGGGGCGATCAGGGGGGTGGCGTCGGCCAAGGCCGTCGCCAACAACAACGATCCGGTCAGTAGCATAGGTGGTTCCAATCCCTCGAAGCTTCAGGGCGGATTATTCACGAGTTTGGTCACGAGGGCGCTGGTCGGCGCCTTGGGGGCGGGGGGAGCGGCTAGGGTCGGCGCTCGAGTTCTTCGGTCTGGGTTTTGCGATTTCGCAGGCCCAGCCAGGCGACGCCGACGATGTCGATCACCCCGGCCATGGCGCGGTCGAGGATGCCGTACTTCGATCGACCGCGCTCGCGCGGGCGGTGATTCACGGCCACGGAGAGTACGCGTTGGCCGCCCTGCTGCACCAGGGTAGGAAGGAATCGGTGCATGTGATCGAAGTAGGGCAGGGCGAGGTAAGCATCGCGGCGTAGTACCTTCAAGCCGCAGCCGCTGTCGGGCACTTCATCGCCGAGCACCAGGCGCCTGGCACCCTTGGCGATGCCCGAGGCACGCCGCCGCAGCCACGTGTCCCGGCGCTTGCGACGGTGGCCGATGGCCATGATCGCCTCGCCATCCTCGATCAAGGCCGCTATCAGGTGCGGGATGTCCTTAGGATCGTTCTGACCGTCGCCGTCCAGGGTGGCGACCCATTCGTGGCGCGCGGCGCGTACGCCGTTGAGCACGGAGGTGCTCTGCCCGGCTTGGCGCTCGTTGCGCAGCACGCGCAGGCTCGCGAAGCGCTCGGTGCAGGCGGCCAGCTCACGCAGGGATTCGTCGCGGCTGGCGTCGTCGACGTAGATGATCTCGTGGGGCAGGCCCGCCAGCGCCGCGTGAATTTCCTCGATCAGCGGGGTGATGTTGCCCGCTTCGTTGTGCACGGGCACCACCACCGAGAGCGCGGCGATGGCGCTCCCCGGCACGTCGGCAGGGTCAGCGGGCGTCGCGCTCGGGATTGGGTTGCTGCTGCTGGTCAGGGTCAAGGGGCTGGTAATCCTTCAGGACGGCTCGCAGGTGTGGCTTCTTGTCGTGCTTGCGCTGCTGAATCTGGATCGGCAGGTAGTCAAGGGACGGGGCCAGCCAGAAGGTGGTCGTGCGGCTGGAGCCGTCGCGTCGGTGTTCGAAGACGAGGGTCTCGACGGGGTCGCCCTCGGGGCCGTCGAGCGCTTCCTCTCCCACCAGGCGCGCATAGTAATCGCGCAGCTGGCCGCGTTCGAGCACGCGGAAGCGGTAGCCGCGGTCGGGATCCAGGGGGGCGGAGGCCAGCGTGAGCTTGCCGTCCGCGTCACGGGCTGCGCCGCTGTGCTCCAGGTCCAGCCCGATCGCGGGGATCAGCAGGGCACGATCGAGCACCTCCGGCGGCATCTCCATGGAGAAGGTGGCTTCGGCGTCGGTGCCTTCGGCGAGGGGGCCCTCGCTGGCCGCATCATCACCCTCGGGCCAGGTGAAGGTGACGTCCTTGGCGCGGTCCTTCATCGTGTCCAGGCCGGTCACGTGCAGGGGGCGCAAGCGGCCATCGCGCACTTCGAACAGGGCGTCCTCGAAGGTGGTGCCGCCGAAGAACAGCTTGCCGAGGCCTTTGGCCCGCAGTTCCGAGCGGTAGCGCCATACGGGGCCCTCGGCGTCGATGACGCCGGGTTCGGGGTGTTGTTCGACGTTCATCTTGCCGCGCAGGCCGAAGGCGCGCAGCTTGTACTCGGCGGTGTAGGCCACCGGTTCGGCCGCCATCGAAGCACTCGCCGCAGCGAGTATACTTGCGGCCGCCAGCAGCCAGCGCGCGCGTAGTCGCGTCGTGCGGGGCCGGGGAGCAGTCGTGGTGGCGGCGGTCCCGTAGCGACCGGGCCTGAAGTCTGCAGGCATGTGAGCATTCCTCCGAAACACTCGAGGCTCGCGCCAGCGCGCTACGCGCCTGGGCTCGGGCGAACCCGAAGTCTAAACCCTCTGGATACCCTCTTGTTGAGCACCGTAAACCCCAGCAGTTCCCCAGAATCGGACAAGACGCCGCAGTTGAGCGCCATGCTCTGGCTGCTCCTGCTGCTAGTGGCGATCGCCGCCTACCGTGCGTTCATCGTGCAAAGCACGGGGATGAACCTCTATCTGGACGAGGCCTATTACCTCGATTGGTCCCGCCACCTGGCCTTCGGCTACTACTCCAAGCCCCCGTTCGTCGCCTGGTCGATCGCCGCGTTCACCGGCGTGTGCGGCGAGGGGGAGCTCTGCGTGAAGCTGAGTGCCTTCCTCTGGTACGCCGTCGCCGCCCTCTTCGTCGCCCTGCTCGCCGTGCGACAGTTCGGTCGCGAACACGGCACCTTGAGTGGCATCGCCCTGTACACGTTGCCCGCCGTGGGCTTCCTCACCATGACCGTGTCCACCGATGCGCCCCTGCTGGCGTTCTGGGCCATCGGTCTGTGGCTGTTCGTCTGTGCCCTAGACGAGCAACCCGGCGCCTGGTTTGGCTTAGGGCTCGCCATGGGCTTGGGGATGTTGTCCAAGTACACGATGGTGTTGTTCCCCATCTCCATGTTTCTTTACCTGCTGCTGAGCGAGCATCGCGGCTGGCTGCGCATGCGCGGGCCCTGGCTGGCGCTCGGCGTGATGCTCCTCGTGCTCGCGCCCAACCTGTGGTGGAACTTCCAGCACGATTTCCCCAGCATCACGCACACGGCGGAGATGACCGAGTGGACGGGCGATCGCGATCGCTTCGGTGACCTGTTGGAATTCCTAGGCGGCCAGCTTGGCGTCTTCGGGCCCCTCGCGTTTCTCGTGTTGCTGGTGATGTGCTTCTCGCCGTCGGTCTGGCGCGACTCGCGCCAACGCATGTTGCTGCTCTTCACCCTGCCGCTGCTGCTGATGTACCTCGGGCAGGCGTGGCTCGGCGGGGCCAACGTGAACTGGGCGCTGGCGGCTTACGTGTCGGCGACGCCGCTCCTGGTGGTCTTCCTGCGCGAGCGCGGCCGAGTGGGTACGAGCTTGCTGATCGCCGCCCTGGTGCTGAATGTGGTGCTGAATCTGGTGCCCTACCACTTTCGTACGCTGGCGCCCCTGGTCGGCATCGAGCTGAACCGCCAGTGGGATCCCTGGTCGCGCATCCTCGGTTGGCGCGAGATGGGTGAGCAGGTACAGGCGCTTCGCGCCGACCACCCCGACGCCGCGCTACTCGGGGACGATCGCCTGGTGCTCTCGCAGATGACCTACTACGGGCGCACGCGGCAGAGCGAGTGGTCAGCGGTTGCGGCCTGGAATCCCGATGGCGGGGTGGCAAGCCAGTTCGAGCTGATGAACGACATCGCCGCGAGTGAGGCGTCCAGCTTCCTCTACGTCGGGCGCACGCCCCTCGAGGCCCTGGCGCCCGCCTTCGAGGTGGCCGAGCAGATCGGCACGGCACGCCACCAGGTGGTGGTGGATCGCACGCTGGAAGTGTTCGTCTACCGCTTGGAGGGCTTCCGTGGCTACGAGGCCGTCGCCCACCTGCCGCCGAGCGATGCGATGCCGGGCAGGACCGGCGCTGAGGCGCCGCGACCGTGAGTCAACGGATCTGGCAGGTGGGGGTGTTCTGCTTCGCCTTGATGACCCTCGCCATCGCGATCTGGCCGACTATCGACCTGAGCGTCGCTGGCTGGTTCTACGATCCGAACGGCGTGGAGGACACTCGCTTCTGGTCCAATGAGCGTGCGCCTATCGCCTGGATTTACCACGGCGTTCAGCGCGGCTCCCAGCTCTACGGGTTGGTGCTGTTGATCATGTTGCTGGTGAGCCTCGTGCCCGCCATGCGCTGGCTGCAGGCGCGCCGGGTGGTGATCGGATTTCTTCTCGCCGGCTTGCTGATCGGCCCCGGCCTGGTCGTGCACCAGTTCAAGAGTGATTGGCCGCGTCCGCGGCCCCGCGATAGCGAGCCCTTTCAGGGCGACTACGCCTTTCGGCGCTTGGGGGAACTCGCCGGCGAGTGCCAGCGTAACTGCTCCTTTCCGAGCGGCCATGCGGGTTTCGGTGCCTATCTCATGGCGCCCGCGTTTCTCGGAACCCGTCGGCGCTACCCATGGTTGCTGGCGGGGCTCGGCGGCGCACTGGGGGTCGGGTTTGCCCGGATGGCGGTCGGTGCTCACTGGTTGAGCGACGTGCTCTTTTCCTATTGGATCGTCGGTGCGAGCCTGTCGCTCACCTGGTTGCTCGTGCATCCCGACGGACGACGTTGGGCGGGAGAGCGCCTGTTCCGGCGTAAGCGCTGATTTTCGTTAGAGGGTTTGCCCGCTGCCGCCGAACGCCTCCGGCGTATCCACGTACTTCGGGAGGGCGTCGTCGATATCGACCATGCGCTCTTCGCAGAAGATGTGTATCGCCGGCGTGAACCAGTCGTGTCGGGCAAAGAGCGGGGGGAACAGGGCGTGTAGCCCGAGCGTGCCGCCACCGGGCACGTTGGCCACCCGCGTGCCGCACACCGCGCAGCTCAGGCGTACGGCTGCGCCGTCCCGGCCGCTGATCGTGAGGGAGGTCGTCTCGCCCTCGAGGGTCACGTCATCGGAGGAGAACAGGGCGAACGCCAGCATCGGCGCGGCCTGCGCCCGTTGGCATGACGTGCAGTGGCAGTACCCCTGCATGGTGGGCATCTCGGTGGCGCGAAAGGTGACGGCCCCGCAGGGGCACCGACCGGAGAGTTCCATGGTGGCTTTCCTCGTCTGGCGCTGCTCAGCTGGCGAACCCGTCTGTGGCCCGGACCAAGGCGTCCGTAATGCCGGGCTCGAAGGCCGAGTGACCGGCATCGTCGATGATCGTCAGGCTGGCCTCGGGCCAGGCCTGGGATAGATCCCAGGCGTTGCGAATCGGGCACACCACGTCGTAGCGGCCGTGCACGATCACCGCCGGGATGTGGCGAATGCGGTCGATCTGATCGAGGATCTGCGTCTCGCTCTCCATGAAGCCGCCGTTCACGAAGTAGTGCGATTCAATACGCGAGAAGGCCAGGGCGAAGTGGGCATCGCCGAAGGTCTCCTCCACGTTGGTTGCGGGTCGCAGGGCGCTCGTGGAGCCCTCCCAGATCGCCCAGGCGCGCGCCGCCTCGAGGGCGGCCGCCTCGTCATCGCCGGTGAGGCGGCGATGGAAGGCGCTGATCAGATCGTGGCGCTCCTCCTCGGGGATCACCGCTTCGTAGCGCGCGAACTGATCGGGATAGATCTCACTCGCGCCGTGCTGGTAGAACCACTCCAACTCGCTTCGGCGCAGCATGAAGATGCCTCGGAGCACCAGCTCGGTCACCCGTTGCGGATGCGCCTGGGCGTAGAGCAGGGACAAGGTGCTGCCCCAGGAGCCGCCGAACACCTGCCAGCGCTCGATGCTCAGGTGCTCGCGCAGGCGCTCGATGTCGGCGACGAGATCCCAACTCGTGTTCTCCTCCAGCACGGCGTGGGGATGGCTGCGCCCGCAGCCGCGCTGATCGAAGACGACGATGCGATAGCGAGCCGGATCGAAGAAGCGGCGAGGCCGCGTGTCGCCGCCGCCGCCGGGTCCACCGTGGAGAAATACCACCGGCTTACCCGCGGGATTGCCGCTCTGCTCGTAGTAGATGCGGTGTAGCTCACTGACCTGCAGGGTGCCGTGATCGAAGGGTTCGATAGCGGGGTAGAGCGTGCGGTGAGAGGAGGAATCCGGGGGCATGGTGAGCTCCAGCTGAGTCGATCCGCAGAGCGTACTGGCCTGCGGGCAGGGCGGCAAGGTGGTCTGGGTGCGTGGGGTGGTGAGATCGATCGCGGATCAGCTTCAAGGGTAACCTAATAAAAAAGATCGGTTTGTGGCTAAAGAGGTGCTCGCTGTTGCGGTGCTGGCGATCGATCCGTTGCGCCGGGGTGCAGGGTATTGGGCGCGGGCTTGGCCTCCGCTGGAGAGCGGCTAGGGGGTTTTACGGAGGAATTAAGTCGTCGGCTCGGGTTGTCCCTTTTGATGAACTTATTCGATTGGTACCTAATAATAAAAAGTCGTTAGGTAAAGTGCTGGAAATGATCGGTCTGGTGACGCGGTTCAAGGCCGCCCTGGGGTTGAAAGGCATAGCCTTGGGGCTCAGCGTGTCAAGTGCCCCAGATTATGAGTCCTCCCCGCAAATCCTCCAGCGCCCTGGCGCGCAGCAAAAGTCCTGCCCACGGGGGCGAAAGCGTCGCGGAAGGGCCGTTGGGCGGTGATCAGAGCCGCGGCGACGAAGATCACCGCTTTTTGGCGGGCGTCATCGAGGCCATGGAGGCCGCGACGTGGGAGTGGGATATCCCGCGTGACCGGGTTCGCATCAACGAGCGATGGGCCGGCTTGCTGGGTTATGTACCCGACGATCTCCAGCCGGTCACCGTCGAACGCTTTCGTGGTCTGATCCACCCGGACGACATCGCGGTGGTGGAGGAGGCGATCGCCGCGCATTTTCGGGGTGACCTCGCCACCTACGACTGCGAGATCCGCATGCGCCATCGCCAGGGCCACTGGGTGTGGCTGCAGACCCGTGGACGCGTCCTCACCTGGGGCGAGGACGGCGAGCCGTCGCGGATGTTCGGCGTGCACCTGCCGATCGGCACGCGCAAGCGCCACGAGGAGTACCTGCGTCGCAGCCAGGAGTTGCTGTCGATCACCGGGGCCGTGGCCGGCGTGGGCGGCTACGAATTGAATCTGCTCACCAACCAGCTCACCTGGACCGATCAGACCAAGCGTATTCACGGGGTCGGCCTCGACTACACCCCATCGGTGGAGACGGCGATCGACTTCTACGCCCCCGAGGCGCGGGCCACGATCAGCGCCGCCGTGGAGCGGGCCCTGGAGACCGGCGAGGGCTGGGATCTGGAACTGCCCCTGATTCGCGCCGACGGCGAGCGTATCTGGGTGCGCGCCCAAGCCACCACCGAGGCCCGCGACGGCGAGGTGATCCGTGTCTACGGCGCCTTCCAGGACGTCACCGAGCGACGTCAACTGACCCAGGCCTTGGCTGAGAACAACGATCTGCTCAACGTCACCCTGGAGTCGATCGGCGATGCGGTGATCACTACCGACCCCAGCGGGCAGGTCACCTGGATGAATCCCGTCGCCGAACGGCTCACGGGCACCACCGTCGGCGAGATGGTCGGGCGCTCCGTCTACGAGGTGTGCTACCTGGTGGACGAGAAGGCTCGCGAGCCCGTGGCGGATCTGGTCATGCCCTGCATCGCTGGGCGGAAGGTGATGACCCTCGAACGCGATGCGATTCTGCTCTCGCGCGACGGCAGCGAGTACGCCGTGGAGAGCAAGGCAGCGCCGATCGTCAATGGCGATGGCGCAGTGCTTGGCGCGGTCATGGTGCTCTACGACGTGACGGAACGCCGTCGCCTCGACAGCGAGATGCGTTATCGCGCGCGCCACGATTCCCTCACCGGATTGCTCAACCGCAGCGAACTCGAGCTCACCTTGGAAGCGGTGCACGAGAACGCGCGCTCCGCCGGCTCCCAGCATGCGCTCCTGTTCATCGATCTCGATCAGTTCAAGATCGTCAACGACACCTGCGGCCACTCCGTGGGTGATGAGCTGCTGGTACGCGTGGTGGGCCTCTTCACCAAGGGCGTGCGCGCCTCCGACACGGTGGCCCGCCTGGGGGGCGATGAGTTTGCGATTATCCTGCACGACTGCCCACCGGAAGAGGCGGAGCGGCTCGCCAACGCCATCTGCCAACGGGTACGTGAGTTCCGCTTCGACTGCGGCGAGCACCGCTTTCGGGTGAGCGTGAGCATCGGCCTGGTGGCGATCCACGGCGAGTGGTCTCACCCGGCGGCGATCATGCAGGCGGCCGACACCGCCTGCTACGCTGCCAAGGACGCCGGCCGCGATCGCGTTCGGCGCTACCACGACAGCGATACGGAGATCCGTTCCCAGCAAACGCGCACGCGCTGGGCCCTGCGTATCGAGGAATCCCTGGAGCGCGATCGCTTCGTGCTGCACGGGCAACGCATCGTGCGCCTCGGTGCCAACGATCCCGTCGATCGCATCGAACTGCTCATCCGGATGCGCGAGGACGATGGCGAGTTGATCATGCCCGGCGCGTTCATGCCGGCCGCCGAGCGTTTCCGCCTGATGATGCGCATCGACCAGTGGGTGCTGGGCGAGGCGCTGGCGCTGTTGAGCGCTCAGGCGAGCGACGCCACCACGGAGCTCTACGTGAACCTCTCGGGGCAGTCCCTGGGGGATAGGGACTTCCACGACAACGCAATGGCTGCCCTCGGTGCCGTGCCCCTGAGCGTGCGCCAGCGCCTGATCCTGGAGGTGACGGAAACGGCGGTCATCGCCAACCTGTGCGATGCCCGGGGGTTCCTCGAGTCAGTGCGCCAGGCGGGCGTGCGCGTGGCCCTCGATGACTTTGGCGCCGGCATGTCGTCCTACGGCTACTTGCGTTCCTTGAGCTTCGATTACCTGAAGATCGATGGCCAGCTGGTGGCGAGTATGCTCGACGACCCGCTGAGCCTCGCCGTGGTGCGTTCCTTCGTCGACATCGCGAGCGTGCTGGACCTGCAGGTGGTGGCCGAACACGTGCAGAACGATGAGATCGTCGCCGAGCTGACCCGCTTGGGCGTGGACATGGCGCAGGGCTTCCACCTGCACCGCCCGGAGCCGATCGCGGGCCTCCTGGCGGCACCGCCAGCCGCAGAGCGATCCTCCGGCGTCGCGTAGGCGGCGCATTCGGCACGTAGAACCTCACACAGTTGGCGACCTAGGCTCCCTCGGCTATCTTGGTCGGGTGGCGCGTGTGCGCCTGTCCGTCTGCCAACCCCGAGCGAGGAGCGCCCCGATGAGTTCGATACCGCCAGACATCATCTTGAGCAACACGGAATTCGTGCCCGGTAAGGAGATCGTGGAGTTCTACGGCGTGGTGTCCGGCAACACGGTGCGGGCCAAGAACATCGGCCGAGACATCCTGGCGGGGTTCAAGAACATCGTCGGCGGCGAGCTCGCCGGCTACACCGAGCTGCTGCAAGAAGCGCGCGAAGAGGCCACCGCGCGGATGATCGAGCAGGCGCGCTCGGTCGGGGCCAACGCGGTCATCAACGTGCGCTTCGCCACCAGCTCCATCGCCCAGGGCGCCTCGGAGCTGTTCGCCTACGGCACCGCCGTGCAGGTGCGCTAGCGGTGTCCGCTGCCGCTTGGGAATTGCTGTTCACCTTCGGCTTTCCCCTCACCCTGCTGGTGCTCGCCTACCTCGTGGGCAGCACGATCGAGCGCCGTCACTTCGCCCGCCTGGCGGAGCGCGAGAAGGCGCTGGTCGGTTTTCCCGTGGTCAACTTCGCCACCCTGCCGCCGGGCTGGGAGGTGACCCGTAGCGATCTCAAGAGCGCCAGCATCGTGGTCTCCCTGGACTACTTCAAGCGCGTCATCGCCGGGCTTCGCGCCATCGTCGGCGGTCGGGTGAAGACCTACGAACCGCTGCTGGACCGCGCCCGCCGTGAAGCCGTGCTGCGCATGGTGGAGCAGGCTCGCGACGCCGGATTCGACGCGGTGATCAACGTGCGCTTGCAGACCTCGCGCCTGGTGAGCACGTCGGGCAACGGCGAGCAGACCGCGGGCGTGGAAGTGCTCGCCTTCGGCACCGCCATCCAACGCCGTTAGCCTGACCATGCAGCACGTCCCCCGGCAACCGGACGTCGAGGTCAACGTCAGCAAGACCCATCCCCTGGTGGAAGCGGGCACGCTCGCCGTGGGGCTGTCGCTGTTGTTTCTCCTCGGGACGCTCGGGTTGCTCTTCGCCGTTGACCTGGCGGTGACCTTCGTCTCGCCGGCGGTGGAGGCGCGCCTGTTCTCGTCTTGGAAACCTCACGACGCCAAGGCGCTGGATGAGGAAGAAGATCCTCGCCTGGAAACCGTTCGCGCGATCACCGCGCGCCTGGCCAAGCAATGGCCCGAAGCCCCCTACGACTTCCAGGTGGGTGTGCTGGAGATGGAGGCGCCGAACGCACTCGCGGCCCCGGGCGGCCACATCTTCGTGACCACGGGCCTGCTGGATGAGGTGACCTCCGAGAACGAGCTAGCGTTCGTGTTGGGTCACGAGATCGGGCACTTCAGCAATCGCGATCACCTGCGCGTGCTGGGGCGGGTGCTGGTGCTGCAGTTGGCGATCGCCGCCATGGGCAACGGGTCGGGCGGATTGGGGTGGAGTATCGCCACCCTCACCGATCGCGGTTTCGGCCGACGCCAGGAGCAGCGGGCGGACGCGTTCGGCCTCGAACTCGTGCATGGCGCCTACGGGCACGTCACCGATGCGACGCGGTTCTTCGAGCGGATCCGCGAGCGCGATGGAGAAGGGGGGCTATTGGACAAGTACGCGGCCACCCACCCGCTGCCCCAGCGGCGCATCGAGGCGCTCGTGGCGCTCGCCGATGCGGCGGGTTACGCCCGTGATCGTGAGGTCATCGCCTTGCCGTGGCTCGGGACTGGCGAGGACGATTAGCGATGGCGAAGGGGCAGCGTGAGGGCCTCCAGCGCCTGCTCACGCGTCACCGCCAGGCGAGCGCAGAGCCACGTGCAAAGCACCTCCAGTTGGGCAGCGGCCAGGGCGCGCGCCTCGAGCGGCTCGCGCGAGCGCGCCTCGATCAACTGCGATAGGCGATCGGTGAGCAAGCGCAGGGGACGGTCGCGGAACAGGGCGCGGGCGAGGTGGCGCTGGGCGTCGAAGTGCTCCACCACGAAGGTCAGCCGTTGGTGGTCTGGCGCGCCGACGGCCGCGTCAGCCAGGGCTTCGAAGAGCCAGGTGATGCTGTGGGTGAGCACCTCGTCCTTATTGCGGTAGTGTTCGTAGAAGGTGGAGCGGCCGATACCGGCGCCCTCGACGATGTCCGCAACCCGAATGTCATCGTAGGGCCGCGAGAGCACGAGATCGCGAAAGGCGCTGAAGATCGCCTGCTCTGTGCGGCGCACGCGGCGGTCGGCACTGTCTCGCTCGCTATCGCTCATCGGTGCAGGCTACGACGATCCGCCGAGGCGCTCCAGCGCTCGCCGCGCTTTTTCCGGACACTCCGCGCTGCATGTCCGCTATCGGACATCGGTCCAGGATTGGTGCTCGCGGCCAACCGCGCGAGTCTCCAGCATGGAGCCCTTCGCTGAACGAGGAGCCTTCACCATGTCCAATTCACAGCTGCCCAACCCGCGATCGGCAGCAATCACCCTGTTCGCCCTCGCCCTGCTCACGCTCTTCGCCATGCTCCATCATCCGACGATCGGCGCCCACGGCATCGAGGAGGCGCTGTCGGAGATCCAGCGCGAGCGCAGTCTTAACGGCTTGATCCATGGGGTGATGATCCTGTTCGTGCTGCTGTACCAGTGGTGCTTCTCCGTGCTGAGCGCGTGGTTGGGCGTGTTGCGTAGCATGGTGGCCCTGGCCCAGCTGGCGACGCACCTGGGCGTGGTGGCCTTCGTGGGCGCCGCGCTCGTGTCCGGGTTCGCGGTGCCGGAGTTCGCGGCGCGGGTGGAGCCGAGCGCCGAAGGCGTGCGCACAGTGCTGCTCGGGCTCCACGCGGCCAACCAGGCGATGGCCAAGCTCGGCACCGTCGCCTTCGGCGTGGCGATCCTCCTATGGGGGAGCGCCATGGTGAGGATGGCGGCGGTCGACGCGATGACACGCGCGGTCGGTGCGATCGGGATCCTATCGGGCGCCGCCATGGCCCTCGGCTTGGTCGCGGGCGTCTGGTCCCTCGACGTCGCTGGCATGACCCTGGTGGTGGTCATCCTGGGTGCGTGGGGCTGCGCGGCGGGGGCGTGGCTGTGGCGCCAACCGTGGCAAGCGTCGGCCGATGGCTGATGGGCAGGCGCTGAGTGCGCCTCTTCGACGCATCCACGTGATCGGCAGCAGCAATGCCGGCAAGAGCACGCTCGGGGCTGAGCTCTCCGAGGCTCTGGACATGCCCCTCGTCGAGCTCGACGCGCTCAATTGGCTACCGGGCTGGATAGGGTTGAACGCCACCGACCCGGCAGCCTTCGAACAACGCATCGCAGCGGCGGTGGCGGGAGAACGCTGGGTGGTAGCCGGGTCCTACACCCAGTTCAGCCAACGGATGTTCTGGGATCGCCTGGATACGGTGGTGTGGCTGGACCTGCCGATGCCTCAGCTCATCTGGCGCATGCTGCGCCGGTCCTGGCGCCGCTGGCGCACGGGCGAACTGCTGTGGGGCACTTGCCGGGAGCAGTTCTGGCCCCAGCTCATGGTATGGCGCGGTGAGCAGTCGCTCCTGTGGTGGATCGTCACCCAACACGGCCGTAAGCGCCGGCAGATGTTGAGCTTCATGGCCGATCCACGTTGGGCGCACATCCGCTTTGTGCAACTTCGCTCGGGTCGAGAGATCACGCGGTGGGTGCGCGAGGTGGCACCGTCGCCGTCGCCTTGAAGAAGGTGTAGCAGAACACACCGTCCGGTTCGGCCGTGCGCCGCAGGGCGCGCACCCCAGCATCGAAGCGTTCCTCCTCGATCAGAGCGGCGGCGAGGGCGCGGTCGCGCACCGCCGCCACCATGGCCGTGAAGGTGTTGCGGGTGAAGCTCTCCGCCAGCGCGGGGTTGTCACCATCGACGTAGACCAGGCGGGGCGACACCGTTATCGCCTGCAGACCGGCCCGATGCAGGAGCGGGTACAGCTGGCGGCCGAGCGTGGCGTCGCCGCCGGCTCGCGCCTGCAGGGTCACCTGGCACTCGATGGCGGCACGCGCATCGGCATCGTCCGGGTGGAACTGGGCTGAGCCGTGGTCGCCCTCGATCACCGTGATCGTGGCGCCGGGTTTCAGCACCTTCGACAGGACACGCAGAGCACCGATTGGATCGGATAGGTGTTCGAGGACGAAGCAGACGAACGCGTGGTCGAAGGTGTCCTCGGCGTGGGGCAGGGCGAAGATGTCGCCGGTATCGAAGGTCACGTTGGGCAATCCCGCGTCCGCCGCCCAAGCGCGGGCCACGCCCACGGAGCGCTCGTCGACGTCGAGGGCCGTGATGCGGATGCCCGGATGGCGGGAGATCAGCTGGGCGGTTTGGGCGCCCACGCCACAGCCGATCTCCAGTACGTGGCTGCCGGGGGCAAAGGTGGGGTCGCTCGGCGGGTGGAGCAGGGCGGCGAGGGCGCCGGCCTGGTCGCGCAGCCGGGCGTGCGCCTGGGCGTCGTAGCCGTGTACGTAGTCGCTGGCCATAGGGCTCTCCTTCGCGGGCCTGGTGGCGTGAAAGCGCGTACTTCAGCAGACCCTCGCGGAGGGTGTCTTGGACGAAAGTTGCAGGTGAGGGAGCTAGTGTCCTGTCCCGCGAGTTCTTAAACGAACTTGCGGGACAGGACACTAGGTAGTCGCGGCGGCAGCGGCGGCGTAGGCACCGGGGGTGAGGCCGAAGCGGCGTGCGAAGGCGCGGTTCAGATGGCTCTGATCGGTGAAGCCGCAGGCCTGTGCGGTATCGATGAGGGGCATGCCATCGCGGATCAGTCGGCGCGCCAGGTGCACACGACACTGCACGAGGTAAGCGTGGGGCGTGAGGCCGGTCGCGGCGCGCACGCCCCGAATCAGCTGGTAGCGACTGAGGTCCGCCTCGCTGGCGAGCTCAGCTAGGGTGATCGGCGCACCGGGTGCGTCGCGCATGAGGGTCAACGCTCGGGTGATGCCGGCGGAGGCCTTAGCGCTAGGTGTTGCGCGCGGCGGGTCGGCGCGTCGACTGGCATCGCCGAGCACGGTGATCAGCAGCGATTCGAGTGCGTCGGGTGTTGGCGCCGCGGCGGTGTGCGTCAGCAGCTGACGGCATTGCCCAAAGAGCTGCGTTGAGCGCACCACGGGCGAGCGAAACTCGTAGTCCCCGCCCGCACCCTCTGTGCGATCTAGGGTGATGTCGCCGACGACAGCAGGATCCAGGTAGAGCATGTGCCAGGCGCGTGCTTGCGACCCCAGGGAGGCGCCATCGTGTACCTCGCCCGGGTGCACGGTGATCACATCGCCCTGCTGCGCCTCCACCACGCCGGCGCAACTGGCGGAGCGTTGGGCGCCCTCGGTCACGATGCCGATTCCGAATTGCTCATGGGTGTGGCGATCGAAGCGCCGCGCGCTGCGCGCACGGACCGTTTCGAGGCCAAGCTCGGGAAGGCGACGAACGCGGAACTCGTGCACGGGG